>JABWBJ010000085.1 GCA_013360595.1 Gemmatimonadaceae bacterium
GATGCCGACCTCACGGAAGCGGACGCCCGCCTGGCCGCGAAGGCGTCGGCCGTGGTGCTCGTCGCGACGGCAATGCCGGCGTTGCTCCCGCGCGCCGACGTCATCCTCCCCATCTGCAACGTGACGGAAGAGGAGGGCACCTTCACCAATCTGCGCGGCCGGGTGCAGCGGTTCATGCAGGCGCGGGCGGCGCCGGGGTTTGCGCGGCCCAGCTGGTTCGTGCTGGCGGATGTCGCCAACGCCCTGGGCGATCGCCTGGACGTGTTGACCGCGGAGCAGGCGTTCGACGCGCTCGCCGCCGACCGTCCCGAGTTCGCCGGGCTGAGGTACGCCCGTCTCGGACTGCGTGGCGCGCCCGTCGCGGGGGCCGGGGCAGGAGCGGCGGCATGATCCACGGCTTCTTCGCGCTCGCCCAGGTGCCTGATCCGCAGTCGCCGGCGCCGTTCGGCGTCTGGTTCCTGGCGACGGTGATCAAGATGATCGGGTTGTTCACCGTCTGGATGGTCGGCGTGGCGTACATGACGCTGGCCGAGCGCCGGATTTCGGCGTGGATCCAGGACCGTCGCGGGCCGAACCGCGTGGGGCCGCACGGGCTCCTGCAGCCGATCGCCGACGGCGTGAAGAACATCATGAAGGAAGAGACGCTGCCGCCGTACGCGAACCGCGCGCTCTTCTTCCTCGCGCCGATGCTCTCCTTCGCGCCGGCCATGATGGCGTGGGCGGTCATTCCCTTCGGGGCGTCCTGGGCCTCGCAGTGGGGCCGCATCGACATGGTCTTCGCGGATCTGCCGATCGGGTTCCTGTTCGTGCTGGCCATCACCTCGCTCGGCGTCTACGGCATCGTGCTGGCGGGATGGTCCTCCAACAACAAGTACGCGCTGCTGGGCGGCCTCCGGTCGAGCGCGCAGATGGTCTCGTACGAGATCTCGATGGGGCTGTCGCTGATCCCCGTCCTGCTCCTGACCGGGAACGTGACGCTGTCCGCGGTGGTGAATGCGCAGGCGACCCTGCACGTGTGGAACGCGCTCTCGCTTGGGGTGGCGTGCTTCATCTTCGTGACGGCGGCCTTCGCCGAGACGAACCGGCTGCCGTTCGACCTCCCGGAGGCGGAGTCGGAGCTGATCACCGGCTACCACACCGAGTACAGCGCGATGAAGTTCTCGCTCTTCTTCATCGCCGAGTACGCGAACATGATCACGGCGAGCGCGATGATCGCGACGCTGTTCTTCGGTGGCTGGGACATTCCGTTCACGTCGGCCGACAACGCGGGGGCGGTGTCGTTCCCGATGGTTCTGCTGTCGATGCTGATCTTCGCCCTGAAGGTCGCGTTCTTCCTGTTCCTGTTCATCTGGGTGCGCTGGACGCTCCCGCGCTTCCGGTATGATCAGCTGATGTCGCTCGGCTGGAAGGTGTTTCTGCCGGTGGCGCTGGCGTACATCGTGATCATCGCCGCGCTGATCCTGGCGCTGGATGCGGCCGGGCTCGCCCGCGGGCTGGTCTACGGGCTGATCCTGTTCGGCGTGAACGCCGTGCTGCTGGGGCTGCTCTTCCTGGGGCTGGATCGCGGCCGGATCGTGAGCCCGGCCTCGCCGCCGGCGTCCGTCGCGCGCCTGGCGAGCCTCCGCCAGGCGGCGGCCGCCCGCGCCAGACTCTCTGCCATGGAGCCGCGCTGATGGCCATCGGAGTGAAGATCGTGGACCGGCCGATCGAGCAGTCGAGCTACGTCCGCGCCACGCTGTCGGGGATGAGCAACACGCTTCGGCATCTCGTGCGCCCGCACAAGGTGACGACGCAGTACCCCGAGGAGCGCGAGCCCCTCTCGCGGCGCTGGCGCGGCACGCACCGCATGCTGACCACCGAAGACGGCAAGGCCAAGTGCGTCGCCTGCGGCCTCTGCCCGACCGTCTGTCCCGCGAACTGCATCAAGCTCGTGCCGGGCGAGGATGAGCAGGGGAACCGGTATCCGCTCGTGTTCGAGATCGACGAGTTCCGCTGCATCTTCTGCGGGTACTGTCAGGAGGTGTGTCCCGAGGAAGCCATCCACCTCGGACGCCATTACGAGAATTCGGAGTACAGCCGCGAGGGATTCGTGTACGACCTGGAGCGCCTGACGGCGCAGACCCATCCGGTCTGCGAGCTGTGGGACCCCTCGGACCCCAGGGGCGAGTAAGGCATGCCTCAGTCTCCAGGGCTGTTCTACCAGGTCCACTTCTACCTCTTCGGGCTGCTGGCGATCGCCTCGGCGCTGGCGTTCGTCACCCGGAAGAGCCCCGTCGCCGCCGCGCTGTGGCTGGTTTCGGTGATGTTCAACCTGGCGGCGCTGTACGTGATGATGGACGCGCACTTCGTGGGCGCGATCCAGGTGCTGGTCTACGCCGGCGCCATCATGGTCGTGTTCCTGTTCGTCGTCATGCTGCTGAACCTCGGCCATCCCGACGAGTTGTCGGACATCCGCGGCCGGTGGGGACGGCTCGCCGCCGGCGGCGTCGGGCTCGCGCTGCTGGCGCAGATCATGGTCCTGGCCCGCACCCGCTTCGCGCCGGAGCTGCAGGTGCCGGCCAACCCCGTGTTCGGCGGCCCGCCGGATCGCGGGGCGGTGGGCACGGTGGCCCAGCCGCTCTTCACGGAGCACCTGCTGGCGTTCGAGCTGACCAGCATCCTGCTGCTGGCGGCGATCGTGGGAGCCGTCGCGATCGGCAAGCGGAGGACCGCGCCGTGATTCCCGAAGCCCTCGCGCTTTCCGCCGTGCTGTTCACGATCGGCACCATCGGCGTTCTGACGCGCCGGAATGCGATCGTGATCTTCATGTGCGTCGAACTGATGCTCAATGCGGTGAACCTGACGTTCGTCGCCCTTTCGAAGCTGTACGGGGTGACGGGCCAGGTGTTCGTCGTGTTCGTCATGACGGTGGCGGCCGCCGAGGCCGCGGTCGGCCTCGCGATCATCATCGCCATCTTCCGCCACGGGCAGACCGTGAACCTCAAGAACATCAACCTCCTCAAGGGCTGATGCCGATGCCAGGCTTGCCCGTCCAGGAGGCCGCGGGCGCGGCCCATCCGCTCGCGGGGACATTCGCCGAGTGGATCTGGCTCGTCCCGGTACTGCCGTTCGTCGGGTTCGTCATCAACGGCCTGCTCTCGCTGGTGCCGGCGACCCGCCTCGGTCCGGCCGACCCGTCCGAAGGCGGCGACGGCCATGCGCACGTCGAACACGCCGGCGGGACGGCGCACGACGACGCGCATCACCATCCGGCGCGGCATCCGTACGCGCGGCTCGTCAGCCTCATCGGCCCGGCGGTCCTGGCGCTGGCGTTCGCGGTCACGGCCGGGATCTTCGGCGTCCTCGCCGGGGCGCACGCGGAGGCGCCGTTCGTCAGGACGCTCTTCCCGTGGATCGTGACGGGATCGCTGCACATCGATGCGGCCCTGCAGGTCGACCAGCTTTCCATGGTGATGGCCATGGTGGTCACCGGCGTCGGATTCCTGATCCACGTGTTCAGCGTCGGGTACATGCAGGACGACCCGGGGTACCCGCGTTACTTCGCGTACCTGAACCTGTTCGTCTTCTTCATGCTGGTACTGGTTCTGGGCGCGAGCTATCCGGTGCTGTTCGTGGGCTGGGAGGGGGTGGGCCTGTGCTCGTACCTGCTGATCGGCTACTGGTACTCGGACAAGGCCAACGCCGACGCCGGGAAGAAGGCGTTCGTCATGAACCGGATCGGCGACTTCGGATTCCTGGTCGCGATGTTCCTGCTGTTCGCCCACTTGGGGACGCTGGACTTCGTCGGCGTGGGCAGCCGGGCCTCGCAGCTGACCGAGGGCGGGGCGGTGGTGACCGCGATCGGCCTTTTCTTCTTCCTGGGATGCGCCGGCAAGAGCGCGCAGATCCCGCTCTACACGTGGCTGCCTGACGCGATGGCGGGCCCGACCCCCGTCTCGGCGCTGATCCACGCGGCGACGATGGTCACCGCGGGCGTGTATCTGGTGGCGCGCAGTGCGGTGCTCTTCTCCCTGACGCCGGTCGCGAGCCTGACGGTGGCCCTGATCGGGGCGATCACGGCGATCTTCGCGGCGACGATCGGCCTCAAGCAGTGGGACATCAAGAAGGTCCTGGCGTACTCCACCGTCTCGCAGCTGGGCTACATGTTCATCGGCGTGGGCGTCGGAGCGTACGCAGCCGGGGTGTTCCACCTGCTGACGCACGCCTTCTTCAAGGCCCTGCTGTTCCTCGGCTCGGGCTCGGTGATCTTCGCGATGCACCGCGCGCTCCACCACACCGGATCGCACGCCGACGCGCAGGACATGCGCAACATGGGCGGCCTTCGGGCGTACCTGCCCTGGACGTTCGGGCTGATGTGGATCGCGACGCTGGCGATCGCCGGGATCCCGCCGTTCTCGGGCTTCTTCTCCAAGGACGAGATCCTGGCCTCGGTGTTCGCGCGGGCCTCGCACTCCACCCTTGCCGACGCGTCGCTCCTGGGGATTCCCGGCTCGGCGCTGCTGATGGTGATCTACGTGCTGGGCCTGGCGGCGGCGCTCCTGACGGCGATCTACATGACGCGCATGATGCTGTACACCTTCCACGGTCCCAACCGGACCGGCGAGGCCGAGCGCGCGCACCTCGGGGAAGCCCCGTGGGTGATGACCGGCCCGCTGGTGGTGCTGGGGGTGCTGAGCGTGGCCGGCGGCCTGCTCAACCTGCCCGCCTTCATGGGATCGCTGTCGCAGACGCTCCACCACTGGCTCGAGCCGGTGACGGGCGAGGCCGCCCTGCGCATCACGCAAGGGGAGGAGGCGCACCTCGCCCTGGGCACCGAGGGAGCGCTGATCGGCATCGCCGTGCTCATCGCGGTGGGCGGTATCGTCTATGCGTTCATGCGCCTCAAGCCGGCCGTCCTGCTCCCGAAGGACCAGTCGCCCGAGGCGCACGGCTTCGAGCGCGTTCTGGAGCACAAGTACTACGTGGACGAGATCTACGATCGGACCGTCGTGAAGCCCGTCGTCGGCATCTCGACCAGGATCCTGTGGAAGGGGATGGATGCCGGCCTGATCGACGGGCTCCTCGTGAACGGCAGCGGCTATCTCATGCGGGGGCTGGGCTGGATGGGCGCTCGGCTCCAGTCCGGACAGGTCGGTACCTATGCGTGGGTGCTGGTGATCGGCGTCCTCGCCGTGCTCGGCGCCTTCTCCATCAGCTGACCGATGGCCGACTTCCTCGCTTCGATCAACTACAACGCCTGGGTGCTGCCGGTGCTCCTGGCGCTTCCCGTGCTCGGGGCGTTGCTCGTCTGGTCGCACGGCGCGCTCGCCGGGAGCGGTGAGTCGTCGTCGATGACGGCGCGGCGGATGACGTTGTGGATCCTGATCGCGGAGTTCGTGCTGTCGGCAGGGCTCTGGTGGTCGCTGGATTCGGCGTCGGCGCAGTGGCAGGCCGTGTACGACCGGCCATGGATCGAGGCCTGGGGCACGCGTTTCACCGTCGGCGTGGACGGTCTGTCGGTCATGATGGTGCTGCTGACGACCTTCCTCATGCCGCTGGCGATTCTGGGCGGCTGGACCGGCGTGCGCAGCCGGGTGCACTCGTATCACGCCCTGATGCTGCTGCTCACCACGGGGATGCTCGGCGTGTTCGTCGCCAAGGATCTCTTCCTGTTCTATGTGATGTGGGAGGTCATGCTGGTGCCGATGTACTTCATCATCGGCATCTGGGGCGGAGAACGGCGCATCTACGCCAGCCTCAAGTTCTTCATCTACACGATGGTCGGTTCGCTGCTGATGCTGGTGGCCATCGTGTACCTCGGGATCCAGGCCGGCGCGCCGGCCGGGCGGCCCACCTTCGACTACGACGCGATCATGGCGCTGAACCTGGCGCCCACGGTGACCTTCTGGCTGTTCGGCGCCTTCTTCCTGGCGTTCGCGGTCAAGGTGCCGATGTTCCCGTTCCACACGTGGCTCCCGGACGCGCACGTCGAGGCGCCGACGGCCGGTTCGGTGATCCTGGCCGGCATTCTGCTCAAGCTCGGCACCTACGGCTTCCTGCGCATCGCCCTGCCGTTCTTCCCGGGCGTGGCGATGTATCCGTGGGTGCGCACGACGATCATCGTGCTGGCCGTGGTGGGGATCGTCTACGGATCGCTGGTGGCGCTCGTGCAGCCGGACATCAAGAAGCTCGTCGCCTACTCCTCCGTCGCGCACCTGGGCTTCGTGATGCTGGGCATCTTCGCGCTCACGGTGGAGAGCGTCCAGGGCGCGCTGATGGTGATGATCGGCCACGGCCTCTCCACGGGCGCGCTCTTCCTCCTCGTCGGCATCATCTACGAGCGGACCCACACCCGGATGATCGACGCCTACGGGGGGATCGCGAGGGTCGTGCCGCTCTTCGCGACCATCCTGACCATCGTGGCGCTGAGCAGCATCGGCCTCCCGGGCACGAACGGCTTCGTGGGCGAGTTCCTCGTACTGGTCGGAGCGTTCCGGACGTACCCCGGGATGACGGTCATCTCGGCGACGGGGGTGATTCTCGCCGCCGCCTACCTCCTGTGGGCGGTGCAGCGCCTCATCTACAACCCGCTCGACAAGCCCGCGAATGCCGCGCTCAAGGACCTCAACTGGCGCGAGCTCGGCCTTCTGGTCCCGATCCTGGCCGGCATCCTGTGGATGGGCGTCTATCCCAGGCCGGTGCTCGATCGCATGGAAGCGTCGGTCCAGAAGCTGGTGAGCGACGTGGCCCGGAACGCCGAGCGACAGCAGGCCTCCATGATGCTGGGAGGGCAGTGAGATGACCGCCCTGGTGGCCCAGGTGGCCGCGCCCAGCCGGATCCTCAACCTTGCCAGGCCGGGCGAGCTCTCGCTGGCGATCGCGCCGGATCTCGTGCTCTGCGGCGGGGCGATGCTCCTCCTGCTGTACGCCGCGTGGCGACCGGAGAGCGTCGCGCACCAGCGACGCGTCGGCGTCGGGGCCATGGCCGTCGCGCTGGCGACCCTGGTCGCCGTGGTCCTGGTGAGCTTCCTCGGCTGGTCCTCGTCAGGCGGGCCGGTGGCGGTGGACGGATTCCGCTGGGCGTCCGACGTGATCTTCCTGCTGGCGGCGATCGTGGCGATCGGGCTGGCCATGGACTACAACGCGCGCGAAGGGATTACGGCGCCAGAGTCCCACGTGCTGATCCTGTTCGCGACGGTGGGCATGATGATCATGGCCGCCGCGCGCGACCTCATGGTGCTCTTCCTGGGCATCGAAACGATGTCCGTGGCCGTGTACGTGCTGGTGGGCATGAACCGGCGCTCGGCGCGATCCGCCGAGGGGGCCCTGAAGTACTTCCTGCTGGGCGCGTTCTCGACGGCCTTCCTGCTCTACGGCATCGCGCTCGTGTACGGCGCCACGGGCTCGACGAACCTGTCGGTCATCGGCGGACGGATCTCGGCGCTCTCGCTCCTCGAGAGTCCGATGCTGCTGGTGGGCGTCGCGCTGCTGTTCGTGGGGTTCGGCTTCAAGGTGGCGGCGGCGCCCTTCCATATGTGGGCGCCCGACGTGTACGAGGGAGCCCCCACGCCCATCACGGCCTGGATGGCGGCGGCGGTGAAGGCGGCCGCCTTCGCCGCCTTCCTGCGCCTCCTGATCGAGGCCTTCGGCCACCTGTACATGGCCTGGCACGACGCGCTGTGGTGGCTCGCGGCGATCACCATGTTCGTCGGCAATCTCGTAGCGCTCCAGCAACGGAACCTGAAACGGATGCTCGCCTACTCGAGCATCGGGCATACGGGGTTCCTGCTCGTCGCCGCCACGAGCGCCACGCCGCAGGCGGCGGGCGCGTTCCTGTTCTACCTGCTGGCCTACACGCTCGCCACGATGGGCGCCTTCGCCGTGATCATGGCCCTCGGGTCGGGGGAGCAGCCGCGGGAGAACGTGGAAGACTTCCACGGACTCTGGAACGAACGACCCGGGCTGGCGGTGGCCATGACCGTGTTCATGCTCGCCATGCTCGGGTTCCCGATCTTCGGCGGGATGGGGTTCTTCGCGAAGTGGTACGTCCTGCAGGCAGCGCTCGACGCGGTGGCGCCCCAGACGCGCCTGGCGGTGATGCTCGTGCTGGCGACGACCATCTCGGCGGGTTATTACCTGCATGTCGTGATGGTCATGTTCATGAAGCCGAGGCCGGAGATGGCGCCGCCATTGCCCGCGCCCGGGCAGATGGCTCGCGCCGTCATCGTGGCCACGGTCGTGCTGCTGCTGGCCTTTGGCGTGTTCCCCGACCCCGCGGTCCGCTGGGCGCGCAGCGGGACGCAACTGGTGCCGGCGATGCCGGCGGCAGCGGCGATACCGGCACCAGCCGGGCAATAGTCCGGACTCGCGCCATCGTTCCGTCGCGGAAGGGTGTGGACCCATGCCGCGGCGGCCGGGCCTGTACCCGTTTCCTGTCTCCAGTCTCCGGTTCCCAGGATGTCCATCCACCCCGGCATTTTCCGACAGTATGACATCCGCGGGATCGTTGATCGCGACCTGACGACGGAGGCCGCGACGGCGATCGGAGGCGCCTACGCCTGGCTGCTCGAACGGCGCGGCATTCGAGGGGCCGTCGCCGTAGGCCGCGACAAC
>JABWBJ010000086.1 GCA_013360595.1 Gemmatimonadaceae bacterium
GCCTGGACGACCGGTCGCGCCTGGTCCGCTCGCCTGCGCCGCGAGCCCGTGAGCCTGGATGACGGCGATCGCCACCGTCATCACCACCCACGCGCCCCCCCCGACCGCGCGCACCGATCAGGGCCTCGTGAGCCTGATGGCGAGGCGCTGCCGGTAGCTCCCGGCAGAAGGCCCCGGCGACTGGTAGAGCACCCAGGTGAGGGGGCTCACGCGGAAACGGAAAGTGGCCGTGCAGGTGGCGAACTTCGCGGTGGAGAGCACCACGACGGTCGGCTGGACCGGATACCAGGTGTTTGGATTCGCCACCGCTCCGGCACAGGCGGAGGAGCTCAGAGCGACCACGGCATACTCCATCCCCACCTGCTGGCCCTGGGAATCGCTCCCGTACTGGATGAAGAGCCGGCAGCCGGCGCCGCCGCCCCCGGTGCACGTCGTCCGGACGCTGTAGTTGCCGGACGGTCCCGAAACACCGGCGTCGTATGCCGACTCGGTGGGCGCGGCGATCGAGAGCGACGCGCCGGAACTCGACGTCAGCGACTGGGCGTCCAGGGCCGTCCCGGCGAAGCTCACCGCCGCCATGGCCAGCGGTGTCACGCACCGGGAGGCGCGAATCACCGGGCGCGATGCTCCAGCAGCGCCGCCGCGATGTCCGCGCCGCCGTAATCCATGGTCGCCAGGAAGACGTAGCGCCCCGGCGGGAGGGGCGGCATCGGAACACGGACGATGTGCCGCGCGCCCGGCAGCGCGTACACGGGAGGCAACGGGATCCGCCTGACGAGCGCATTCTCCGCGGTCCGGATCTCGAGCGAGCCGTTGGCCACGACGTGGCGCGTGCCCGTGTTCGAGAAGACCATCTCGAGCGCCTCCCGCCCCCGCGCGCCGGTGGTGCTGTCGGCGCCGAACCGCAGCGCCTCGATCTCGCCGCCCGGCTCGAGACCCGCCGGCTGCACGTAGATCTTGACGGCCGTCCGCACCACGTACGACACGCGCTGGCCCCCGCGATCCACCGGGTGCACCGTTTCGATGATCGCGGCTGCCCAGCACTCACCCGCCGGCACGCGCGTGCTGTCGAGCGTCACGACGAGCGCCTGTTCGGCCCCCGGTTCGAGCCGCAGAGCCTGCGGGAAGACCGACAACGCCGGCGCGCACGATCCCTTCCCCGCCAGGGCCCCGTAGCCATACCAGCGATTCGTGCCATCGCTCGTGCGGTCCCAGTCCTCCAGCCGGACGATCGCCTGCACCGCACGGTCGGACTCGTTCCGGACATTGACGGCCGCGTCTCGGGACGTCCGGTTGGCGGCATCCATGACCAGTTCCACCCGCCCGACCGCCAGTTGCGCCGGGAGCGTCATGGGGAGGACAGGCAGCAGCGCCAGGACAGCCACGGGGACCAATCGTGACCGCCTGGAGCTGCGTCCTGCCAGGGCACCGGGCTGCTGATGGAATACCCCGGACATCAGGGTGCAGCGAGCGTGAGGTTGATGACGAGACCGTACGAGCCCGGGACATCCGAGGCCCACGACCAGAGGGTCCGGAAGTAGATGGGCTGCGAGGCGCTCCCGGTCCCGCTTGCTCCACTGGTGAGGACCGACGAGGTGCCCATGTTGTTGCCGTACGTGCCGGCCGTGGTGCCCCAGAGGAGATGGCTTGCCGGCTTGTTCGGGTTCGTCATCGCGCCGGTGTAACTGAAAGCCGCCGAGGCGCCGGCGACGTCGACGTGCCAGGGACGGTTCGACTTCACCGAGACGGTGGGTCCGGCAGCATCCCGGTAGCCGGCGTCGAAGTCGGCTTCGACCGGGGTGCCGAGGCTCGCCGTCGCGCTCGACAGCGTCAGCCGGAGCACGTCGTTGACGGTGGCGCTCGCGGTCAACTGGACGGTGCAGGGGTTTCCGGTGCAGGTCGCCTGCGCGCCGGTCAGGGAAGGGCTGACAAGCGCCAGCGAGGCGGCCGCGACGGCCGTCAGGATCGATCGCATCAGGGTCTCCGGAGGGTGATCCATAATTGGCAACGACTAATCATTGCCAAAGACGGCCCGCCCCCCAGTCCGTCACAAGGAAGAGCCGGAGCGAGATCCACGGCGCACTCGGCGCGTCCAACCAGTTGTCTGAAGAGAGGATAGCGTGGGGCGGGCTGTTCGGCCCCGGAGCCAGCCGGTGGTGCCGGTCGGCCGCCTCACGCGATTACCAGAAGCGTCCTCGGTCGGCGGTGTTTTTCTGCTCGGCGGCGCCGGATCGTTGGGACCTCTGCGCCGCCGGTCGGCGGAGCGGGAAGCCGGCGGATTCGCGCCGGTCCCGTCAGGACAGGCGACCCGATGCGTCGGCAGCGCCGTTCGCGATCCCCCGCCGCACCAGCCGCTCGAACTCGGCGAACGGCACGGGGCGGCCGTACAGGTAGCCCTGCACGTGGTCGCACCGGAGCAGGCGGAGGAGACGCGCCTGCTCCATGTCCTCCACGCCTTCCGCCACCACCAGCCGGTTCAGCGAATGCGCCAGCGAGATCACCGTCGAGACGATCGAAGTGTGATCGGGGTCGTGGGCCATCGTGTGGACGAACGTGCGATCGATCTTGATGACGTCGGCCGGCAGCCGCGCGAGGTACGCCAGCGACGAATAGCCGCTGCCGAAGTCGTCGATGGCCACCCCGACCCCCAGGCCCCGAAGCTGTCGCAGCTTCTCGATGTTGGTGTCGATGTCCTCCATGACCACGCCCTCGGTGACCTCGATGTCGAGACCGTGGGGCGACCCGTTGGCCGCCTTGACGGCCGCTTCCACCGACGCCACGAACCCCTCGTGCCGCAGCTGGACCGGCGAGACGTTCACGGCCATGCGAACGGGGGGGAGGCCGTTCTCGCGGAGCATCTGCGAGGCGCGGATCGCTTCGGCCATGACCCAGCGCCCGACGGGAAGGATCAGTCCGCTCTGTTCGAGCATCGGAATGAACTCCAGGGGCGGGACCAGGCCCGTCTCGGCGTCGTTCCAGCGCAGCAGGGCTTCGGCCCCAGAGATCCGTCCCGAAGCAAGCTCGATCTTGGGCTGGAAGTGCAGCACGAGCTCGCCGCGGTCCAGCGCCCGGCGAAGCCGACCCTCCATCGCCAGCTGCTTCTTGACGGCCGTGTTGAGGTCCGGCGTGTACAGCACGAGGCGTTGCTGCTGGGACTTCGCGCGCGCCAGCGCCGCCTCGGCGTGGAGCAGCAGAGTCTCGGCCTCGTTGCCGTCGTTGGGGTAGGTCGCGATTCCGGCCCGTCCGGTCAGGTACACCTTCTGCCCCCGAACCGCGAATGGCGACGCCAGCGCCAGTTCGAGCCGGTCCCCGACTTCCTTGGCGATCTCCGGGACCGTGGCGTGTCCCGTTTGAATGGCGGCGAACGTGTCCGCACCGAGCCGGGCGAGGCTGTACATGTCGCCCGCCACGCTGCGGAAGCGGTCCGCCACCTGCCGGAGCATTTCGTCGCCCGCTTCGCGGCCGAACGTGCTGTTCACCTGGCCGAACCGCTCGAGGTCGGCCACCACGACCGCCAGCGAAGCGTTCGTGCCATGGCGCGTCGCGAGCGCCAGCGACAACCGATCCAGGAAGACCGCCCGGTTGGGGAGGCCGGTCAGCTGATCGTGGGTCGCGATGTAGCTCAGCTCGGCCGCCTTGGAGATGTGGTCCAGGGCATACGCAATGTCGCCCGTGAGGTCGCGCAGCAGCAGGAGCTCCCGGTCACCAAAGGCGTCCGGCGAGTCGGCCACCAGCACCATGAAGGCCTCGACCTCGCCGTCGACGACGAAGGGAAGCACCGCCGTCGCTGAACCACCCGGTGGGGACGTGGCGGCGTCGGCCTCTTCGTTCTCCCAGACCAGCCGCGCCTCCCGGACGGCCCTGGCGAGCAACTGGCCGGTGCGCGTCGACGCGCTGATTCCATCCGCCTCGATCCGCGCGGTATCGCCGGCCGCGGCGAGCGGCTCCAGCGCCCCGGCCTCGCGATCGAAACGTCCGACCCAGGCCGCGCGGAGGCGTCCCTCCTCGTGCGCGATGCGGCACACCTCGGCGAAGAGCGCCTGCACGTCGCTCAGACGCACGATGGCGGAGCTCACGCCGGACAGGACCGCGTAGAGTCTCGTGAGGCGCGCGAGCTTCTGTTCCTGCGCCACGAGCCGCGTCACGTCGCGCATCACCGCGGTGGTCAGCATTTCGCCGGCGACCGCGGACGTCGAGAAGCTCACCTCGAGCTGGATGAACGATCCATCGGCCCGGCGGCCCAGCACCCGGTCCCGGTCCTGGAGCGCACTGGGGCCGTCGCGGACCGCCCGGTGGAGTCCCTGGCCGCGCACCGACTCGACGTCGGTCGCCCAGAGGAGATCGATGGGCTGTCCGACCACGGCGTCGGCGGGCCAGCCGAAGATGTGCGAGGCCCCGCGGTTGAAGACGACGATCCGATGCGACTCGTCGATGGAGACGACGCCCTCCTGCACCATCGTCAGCACTTCGCGATACCGCGCATCGGCCTTTCGCTCCTGCTCCAGCAGCGAGGCCGTGCGAAGGCTGGCCGCGGCGGCGTTCGTGAAGATGCTCACGACGTTGATCTGGCCCACGGGGAAGCTGCGCCGCTGCCGGGTGCAGTTGACGTTGAGCACGCCGACGAGCGTCCCGCGCGTCACCATCGGCAGACAGAGCGCCGACCTGATGTCGCGGCGCGGGTACAGCGGATTGGCGCGCGGGTCGACGGTCTCGCCGTGCATCTGCATCGGCTCGCCGTGGCGCGCCACCCAGCCGGCAATGCCCATCCCCACCGGGATGCGCCGGCCGAGCAGGCGCTCGCGGCCATCCCCGCGCACCGAGGCGATCACGAGTTCCGCGCCGTCGGGTGACAGCAGCATGATCGAGGCCTCGTCGCCCTCGAACTGCGCCAGCGCGGCATCGACGATCCGGTCGAGCAGCTCCTTCTGGTCCAGCGTGTACGCGATCGCCTGGCTGAGCTCGTGGATGGCGACGGTGTCGCGGAGCTGGAGGTTCTCGAGGCGCAGGCGCCGGACGGAGGCGGCGCGCGACAGGACGGGGAGAACGGTCTTGAGGTCGACGGGCTTGAGGATGTAGTCCAGCGCGCCGGCCTTCATCGCCGTCACCGCCGTCTCGATCGTGCCGCTGCCCGTCATGAGAATCCCGACGAGGTGCGGATCGATCTTCGTCGCCTCCAGCAGCAGCTCGACGCCGCCCATGCCCGGCATGACCAGGTCGGAGAGGAGGATGTCATGCGGGTCCTGGCGCATCACGTCGAGCGCGGCCGCGCCCGTGTCGACGGCGGCCGTCTCGTACCCGAAGGCGCGCAGGCTCTCGCTGAGGGCGCGCGCCTGACGCGGATCGTCGTCAACGATGAGGATTCGAACGCCGGACGGATCGCTCATGCCGTACGTCCCTCGGGCTTGCGCACCAGACCGCCCAGCGCCCGCCGGATGTCGTCCAGCGTGGGGGGCTTGCTGAGCACGACGTCGACGTGCGGCGGCACTTCGTGGTCGGCCAGCAGCCGGCGTCCCCATCCGGTGAGCATGATGACCGGCGTCGCGGGCGCCTGCTCCTTCACGGCGGCCGCGACCTGCCGGCCGTCGACCGCGGGCATCCCGAGGTCGGTGATCACGGCGTCGAACGGCCGCCCCGCTGCCAGGGCGTCGGCGAACGCGGCAATTCCGGCCGCTCCGCCGTTCGCGGCCGCGACCACGTGCTGGTCCACCTCCATCGTCGTTTCGAGCGACCGGAGCAGAACGGGATCGTCGTCCACGAGGAGGAGCCGCAGCCCGCGCGGCGACACCCCTTCCGGCGAGCCCGCCCCCGGCGTGGCCTGGACGAGGCCATCGGCCGGTAACCGGATCCGGAACGTCGACCCGACGCCGGGTTCGCTCTCGATCTCGATCTGGCCGCCGTGGCGCTGAACCATCCCGAACACCATCGCCAGTCCGAGCCCCGTCCCGCGATCTCCCTTCGTGGTGAAGAACGGCTCCAGGCACCGGAGCCGAGTGGCCTCGTCCATGCCGATGCCGTTGTCGCCCACGTCCACGACCACGACGGGCCGCCCGCGGCCCGGCGGCGACTCCAGTCTCGTGCGGAGGGTGATCGTGCCGCCACGCGGCATGGCGTCGATGGCGTTGAAGATCAGGTTCGTGAGAGCGTCGCGCAGTTCGCTCTCGACCCCGCTGACGTCGGGCAGGCCGGACGCCAGGTCGGTGACTACGTCGATGGTCACGCCCTGCCGCTGGGCCAGATCGCCCCAGCGCGCGTGCGTGAACGTCACGGCCTTCTGGACGATCTCGTTGAGGCGGAGCGGCGCCGGGGTGCGCCCGCGATCCTGCGGCCGCGCAAACTCCCGCATGCGCGACACCGTCTCGGCAACCCCCTGCACCGAGTGCCGGATGAGCTCGAGGTACTCCCGCGTCCGGGCGCTCAGGTCGTGCTCCTGGGCGAGCAGGACCTCGGCATACAGCGAGACCGGCGACAGCGCGTTGTTGATGTCGTGCGCGATGCCGCTCGCCATCTGCGCCATCGCGCTCATGCGTTCGAGCTGCATGGACGACTGTTGCGTCTGCCGCAGGTCGTCGTACGCGGTGCGCAGGGCGGTGTGCAGTTCCGCGTGCTGAACGGCGAGCGCGACGTGCTCCGCCGCCTGGCGCAGGAACTCGCACTCGGTGCTCGCAAAGCCGTCGGGCGCGCGTCGGGCGGCCACCAGGGCGCCGAGGACGCGGCTCTCCGATCGCATCGGCGCGAGCACCACGGATCGGCACCCCGCCGCGACCAGTCGGCGGGCCAGCGGAACGTCCAGGTCGGCGATGTCACGCTCGTACACCACCACGCCGGTCAGCACCCGGGACAGCCCATTGGCGTCGATCCCGATCGTCTCGCCGGGGAGGAAGGCCTCGGACGCCGCCGCCGCCCGCGCGCCCACGGCGTTCAGCCGGAAGACGTGACGTGGCTCGTCGTAGAGGAACGCGCCGGCCACGTCCACCGGAAGGCTCTCCTCGATGCGGACGACCACCGCCTGGCAGATCGACCCCAGATCGTGGCGCTCGGCAATGGAGCGCGTGAGCTGATCGAGGAGCGTCAGATGTTCCACCTGCTTGACGACGCGCGCCGCCGCGGCGCGCTGCTCGAGTTCGGCCTGCTTGCGCGTCGTGATGTCGTACGACGTGATGAAGATGCCCTCACGCGACGGCATCACGACCAGGTCGAACCAGGCGCGGCCCCCGTCGGGGTAGACGAACTCGTTCTCGAGCCGCTGGGTCGTGCGTTCGGTCATGCACGCCGAGAGGCGCTGGAAGAGCGGCGTGCCTTCGACGCCGGGATAGCACTCCATGATCGTCCGCCCGACGAGGGCCTCACGCGTCGTGCGCCCGTGACGCGCCGCGCTGTCATTGACGTACAGGTAGCGCCAGTCGAAGCCGATGATCTGGCAGCCTTCCTGCATGTCGTCGAGCGTGTTCCGGAACCGCGCCTCGTTTTCGCGCAGCGCGTCGGTCGCGAGCCGCGCGTCCTCGTCACGCCGGCGAATGCCGTCCCGCATCCGCCGGAAGGCGGTCACGAGCGTCCCGAGCTCGGTGTCGTCGCCCTCCGGAAGCGGCACGGCGTAGTCGCCGGCGCCGATCCGTTCGCCTACAACAACCCCTTCGCCCAGCAGGCGCAGGCCGTGGACGAGGTCCCCCCGGACGCGCCCGAGGGATCGTACACCTACACGCTCGTGAAGAGCGGCCCCGACGTCCCCGCCGAGGAGGTCGAGACCCCCGCCGCGTCCGTCGAGGTGATGATCCTCTGGGACGCGTCGGTCCTCCACGTCTCGCACCTCACCCCGCCGCGGTCGTTCTACGTCGGCGAGGAGGAGGGCAAGACCTTCAAGTGCGATTACTTCATCCCGTCGGAGAAGCTCGGCACGACGCGCGCCCCGATCGTCATCGCCGACCGCGGCGGATCGGTCGCCGTCGTGCTCCTCCCGCGCGCGACGGGCACCATCGAGATCGCGGGCCAGCCCAAGATCACCGTCCAGCAGGCCATCGAGACCGGCCGCGCCCAGCCCTGCGCCGAGCTCTCGGGCGCCTATCAGGTCCCGCTCCCGAGCGGCAGCAAGGCCAAGATCGAGCTCGACGGGATCACCTTCCAGGTGTCCGCCGTCAATGCGGGCCGCGTCGTCGCCGGCCACGTGCAGGTCGACACGCAGGGCCTGCTCTACACCGGCCTCTCGATGGCCGTGCACCTCGGCCTGCTCGCCGCCATGGCCTTCTTCATGCCGCCGCTCGGCTCGACGGACGAGGACGGCGTCTCGGCGGATCAGCAGTACCTCATTCAACAGTACCTCCAGGCGGCGGCCGAGAAGGAGATGGAGGAGAAGGAGACCGAGCAGGTCGCCGAGAACAACGCCGACAACAAGGAGGGCGGCACCGGCACGCGCGCCAAGGGCGAGGAGGGCTCCATGGGGGACCCGAACTCCAAGAAGAGCGGCAATCGCTACGGCGTGCAGGGCCCGGCGGACAACCCCGATCCCCACATCGCGCGCCAGGCGGCGCTGCGCGACGCGGCCGAGTTCGGCATGATCGGCCTGCTCAACTCCGGCGCCGGCGGCGACCCCAACGCGCC
>JABWBJ010000087.1 GCA_013360595.1 Gemmatimonadaceae bacterium
TCGATTGTCTCGTTCACATCCGCGCGATCCTCGATGTCTTTGTCCTCGGAGAGCTCATCGATTTTCGCCATCAATTGCGACAACGGGCGCAGCCAGGCAAACCATGCATCGCCCAGGACGAGCTGGAAGAAGGCGCCGTTCGTCTCGATCCGCCCATGCACCCGCTCATAGGAGACCCGTTCGCTGTCCAGCAATGCCTTATGCAGGCGCAGCAACGACCGCGACAGATTGCTCAAATGCGCGCGCATGTGATCGTGACCGGCCATGTTCTCGCCTCCTTGCGCTCGGTTCCGCCTATCCCGTCGGCTCACTGTCCAGTTGATGCGCCTTGCGGCCACCCCGGGTGAGCGGATGCCTCGCCAGTTGCCCCTCGACCATGAGGCGCGCCATGTCCGCCGCTCGAGTGACGAGCGCCTGAGCCCCCTCGCGCAACTCCCCGCTGTTCTGGATCTCGGCATTGTTCCGCTCCATGTCCTCCGCGCTCCAGCCCCGTGAGTGCGCGATGTACGGAAACTGGGGGAAGTGGCAGCCGATCTCGGCGAAGAACCCCAGCATCTGCCCCGCGACCGCCTGGACGTTGTCCTGGCCGCCGGTGATGATGAAGGCCGCCACCTTGTTCCGGAGCAGCACCCGGTTGGCGATCGTCACCTGGTTCTGCACGCAGTTCATGCGTTCGACCATCCGGTAGTAGAGCGAGCTCGCATTCCCCCAGCGGATCGGGGTCGCCACGAGGACCACGTCACCCCAGTGGACGATGCCCTCGTACACCTGCTCCATCTGGTCCTGCGGATCCATCTGCGTGATGGAACACGGCCACGTGCAGGCGTGGGCGCTCTTGGAGTAGTACCCCTCGCAGGGGCGGAAGCGCAGGGCCGCGAGGCGAATGGTGCGAGTCTCCTTGCCCAGCGACGCGGCGTGGTCCATGGCGACCGCGAGGAGGGCGTCGCTCGTGGAGTAGCGCGGGTTCGCGACGTCCATGTTCGTGGTGGAGATGCCGAGCACGCGCACGGGCCCGGGCGCCCGCTGCACCTTCCGTGCGACGGCGTGCGGCGGATGATGCGCGTGCGTTCGCCGCGTCACCGGTTCGGCCGACACCTGGAGCCGGCCGTCGGACACCCGGACGTCGTACCGTGGCACCGCGTCCGCCTCGAAGCCGGGTTCGCCGAGCCCGGTGCGCCAGTGGTATTTCCAGTTGTGCCACGGGCAGAGGACGTACTCGCCGTCGATCCGCCCCTCGGCCAGCGGACCGCCGGCGTGGTTGCAGGTTCCCGAGAGGGCCCCGAACTCGCCGTTCACGTGGGTGATGACCAGACGGGTCGTGCCGACCCGGGCCGCGGTCAGGGGACGGCGGGTGAACTGCTCGACGGGACCGAGGTCGCGCCACTGGGGATCGGGCGTCATGATTGGAGGGGTCGGGATATGGCAGAAATCGCGGGAACCAATCCGGGGTTCCGCGAATTCCATCCCGGCGGACGAGGCGACCTGCCTCCGAAGCGGCTGTCCGGCTCGTTCCCAGACCCCATGACGCCAATCGCGGCCCCGGCACCGCCCACGCGGGCGCTCACCGTTTCCGACCGCTACCGGGCCGTCCGGCAGCGGACGGAGCGGCTCTGCGACCCGTTGCAGGTCGAGGACTACGTCGTGAGCTCGATGCCCGACGTCAGTCCGACCAAGTGGCACCTCGCGCACACGAGCTGGTTCTTCGAGACCTTCGTCCTGGCGGACCACGACCCCGCGTACGCCAGTCCGAACCCGCGATACGCGTTCCTGTTCAACTCCTATTACGTCCAGGCGGGAGAGCGCCACTGCCGCGCGCAGCGGGGACTGGTCACGCGCCCCACCGTGGAGGAGGTCTTCGCCTACCGCCGGCACGTCGACGAGGCGATGGCCCGGTTGTGCGAGCGCATCGCCGGAGACGCGATGCACCCGGCGTGGCCGGTGATCGAGCTGGGCATTCACCACGAGCAGCAGCACCAGGAGCTGCTCCTCACGGACATCAAGCACGTGTTCTGGATGAACCCGCTCCGGCCCGCGTATCGCTCGCGCGAGCGCGACCGGGTGTCGCCGCGGCCCGTGCAGTGGCGGTCGTTCGAGGCCGGCGTGCGGCGCATCGGGCACGACGGCGACGGGTTCGCGTTCGACAACGAGCAGCCGGCGCACCGCGTGTTCACCGAGGCCTTCCGGATCGCGTCGCGGCTGGTGACGAACGGCGAGTACCTGGCGTTCATCGAGGACGGCGGGTACCGGCGTCCCGAACTGTGGCTGTCGAACGGCTGGTCGACGATCCGCGACCGCGGCTGGTCGGCGCCGCTCTACTGGGAACGGGTGGACGGCGCGTGGCGCGAGTTCACGCTGGCGGGCGACGGGGCGCTCGACCCGGCGCTCCCGGTCTGCCACGTGAGCTACTACGAGGCCGACGCCTTCGCGCGCTGGGCCGGCGCGCGGCTGCCTGACGAGGCCGAATGGGAGACCGCGGCCGCGGGCGAGCCGTTCGACGGAACCTTCGCCGACGGCGATCGCGGACACCCCGGACCGGCCGCCGGCGGCCAGTGGTTCGGCGACGTGTGGCAGTGGACGCGGAGCGCGTACACGGCGTACCCGGGCTTCCGGGCGTCGGCCGGCGCGATCGGCGAGTACAACGGCAAGTGGATGAGCGACCAGTGGGTCCTGCGTGGCGCTTCGTGCGCAACGCCCAGGACGCATGCCCGGCTCACCTACCGGAACTTCTTCCCGTCGGACGCGCGGTGGCAGTTCACGGGGATCCGGCTGGCGGGCGACGCATGACGGCGGGCGCGTTCCTCGCCACGGCGCAGCGCCGCGTCCCGTGGCTCGCCGCGCCCGCGATCCACGACGAGGTGATCGGCGGGCTCACGGCCTCGCCGAAGACGCTTCCCCCCAAGCTGTTCTACGATCGGGCCGGCGCGCGGCTGTTCGAGGCGATCTGCGAGCTGCCGGAGTACTACCTGACGCGCACCGAGCTGGGCATTCTCCGCGAGCACTCGACGGAGATCGCCGGCCGGCTGGGCGGGCGCGTGGCCCTGATCGAGTACGGGAGCGGCGCGGGCGTGAAGGTTCGCCTGTTGCTCGACGCGCTGCGCGACCCGGCCGCCTACGTGCCGGTGGACATCTCCGCGGAGCAGCTGGCGGCCGTGGCGGCGGAACGCGCCCGGGAGTACCCGGCCCTGCCCGTGGCGCCGGTCTGCGCCGACTACACGACCCGCTTCGGGCTCCCGGCGATTCCGGCGGACGCGCGGCGCGTGGCGTTCTTCCCCGGTTCGACGATCGGCAACCTCCATCCGACGGAGGCGACCGCCTTCCTTCGCCGGATTCGCGCCACCGTGGGCTCGTCAGGCGCGCTCGTCCTCGGCGTCGACCGGCGGAAGGACGTGTCGGTGGTCGAGGCGGCGTACAACGACGCCGCCGGCGTGACGGCCGCCTTCAACCTCAACGTGCTGACGAGGCTCAACCGGGAGCTCGGCGCCACGTTCGACCCGTCGGCGTTCCGGCATCGGGCGTTCTTCAACGAGGCCGCCAGCCGGATCGAGATGCACCTCGAGTCCACGATCGAGCAGTGCGTCCGGGTGGGCGGCATCGGGGTCCGCTTCGCGCGCGGCGAGACGATCCACACCGAGTGCTCGTACAAGTACGACCGCGCCTTCCTGGACGACGTGGTGAACGCGGCCGGATTCCGGGTCGCCGACCTGTGGACCGACGAACGGGACTGGTTCTGGGTGGCGTACCTGGTGCCGGGCTAACCGGCCAGGGCGGATCCCGATGCCGTCGCTGACGACGCGCCGGCCATCTCCCCGTCGAGGTCGAACAGCAGCTCGAGCTGCTTCGCCCGGAAGCTGGTCCGGTGGTGCGGCGTCCCACCGATCGCGTCGAGGACCGCGATGTGCTCCTGGGTGGCGTAGCCGGCGTTTCGCTCCCAGCCGTAGGCCGGGTAGCGCCGCGCGAGCCGGCGCATGAGGTCGTCGCGGAGGACCTTGGCGACGATGGAGGCGCAGGCGATCGCATAGCACCGCGCGTCGCCGCCCACGACCGCGGTGTGGTCGATGCCCAGGGTGCGGATCGGATTCCCGTCGAGGACCACGTGGGCGGGCCGGACGGGCAGCCGCTCGATCGCGCGCCGGATGGCGCGCGTGCTGGCGTGGTAGATGTTGTAGGTATCGATCTCGCGAACCGAGGCGGCGCCGACCCCGATGGCGAGGGCCGCGTCGCGGATCCTGCGGGCCAGCCGCACGCGGTCGGGCTCGGCCACGCGTTTGGAGTCGTCGACGCCGGCGATCGCGCGGCGGTCGGCGGGCATGATGACCGCGCAAGCGACGACGGGGCCCGCGAGAGGGCCCCGTCCGACTTCATCGACACCGGCGATCAGTGGTCCGTGCTGCGCACGCAGCTCACGTTCGATAGCGCTCCACCGCTTCCGGCTCGAAGCCATGGGACAACATACATCGTTTTCAAGCGACGAGCGATGTCGGGCGCGTGACGCACGGCGCTCGGCGCTGGCCCCGGGCGCTCAGGACTCGGCGGTCGTGGTTTCGGGGACCGCGACGCGGACCTTCTTCTCGCGGATGCGTGTCGCCTTGCCGGCGAGGGACCGGAGGTAGAACAGCTTGGCGCGGCGGACGCGGCCGCGGCGGACGACGCTGATCTCCGCGATCATCGGGCTGTGCAGCGGGAAGATGCGCTCGACGCCGACCCCGTTGGAGATCTTCCGGACCGTGAACGTGGCGCTGACCCCGCTGCCGCGGCGGGCGATACAGACACCCTCGAAGGCCTGAAGGCGCTCCTTGTCTCCCTCGCGAACGCGAACCATGACGCGAAGCGTGTCACCGGCGCGGAAGGGGGGAACGTCCCTCATCCACTCCTTCTGGGTCTCTATGAACGGGTGCATGGGGGGTACCCGGTGGAAAGCTTGAACGTGACAGACTGGGTAAGGTAGCGGGCCACAAGCGTTTACGGTAGGGAGGGGGCGAGCGCCAAGGGGCGAGCGCCAAGCGCCGGTGTGAAGAGGCTTCCTGCCCGCTGTCCTCAGCCTTCCGCGCTGGGCGCTCGCCGCTCGTTCTCCCTTCTCCAGGCCTCGATCCGCGCATGGTCGCCTGAAAGAAGGACTTCCGGTACTGCGTGGCCGCGATACACCGGGGGCCGCGTGTAGCTGGGGGCGCTCAGCCCGCGGTCGTAGAACGAGTCGCCGGTGGCGCTCTCCAGGTCGCCGATCGCACCGGGGATGAGCCGGACCGTGGCGTCGATCACGGCCAGCGCGGCCGGCTCGCCACCGCTCAAGACGAAGTCGCCGAGCGAGATCTCCTCGGTCGCGAGGTGATCGGCCACCCGCTGGTCGACGTCCTTGTAGTGGCCGCAGAGCAGCGTCAGCTCCCGCTCAGCGGCGTAGCGCCGGGCGTCCTCCTGGCTGAACCGCCGGCCGCGCGGCGACAGGAGCACGATGGGGCCCTTCGGCTCGAGGTCGTCGATCGCTTCGAAGAACGGTTCGGGCTTCATGACCATCCCCGCCCCGCCGCCGTACGGGTAGTCGTCGACCGTGCGGTGCCGGTCGTGGGTGTACTCGCGGAGGTCCACGATCCGGTACGACACGGCGCCCGCCGCCGCCGCACGGGCCGGGATGCTCAGCGAGAGCGGGCCCGTGAAGAAGCCGGGGAAGATCGTGACGACGGTGATCCGCATCGGGGCCGTGGAGCCGCCCGGCGTCGTGTCTGTGGCCGTCACAGCAGCCCCTCGGGGGGGTCGACCTCGACGACTCCCCGTTCGAGATCGACGCCGGTCACGAAGCGGTACGGGATCATGACCGCGCCGCCCGGGCGGGCGACTTCGAGCATGACGTCGTGGGGGAGCTCGTACCATGCCTCCACGGTCCCGACCGGCATCCCCTCGCGACCGATGACCCGGAGTCCGAGGAGATCGTGGAGGTACAGGGCGCCCTCGTCAGGCGCCGGGAGGGTGTCTCGCCGCGCCAGGAGGCACCGGTCCCGCCAGCGGTCGGCTTCCGTGCGGTCGGCGATCTCCGCGAACTGCACGCGATATCCGCCCTGGAACGGTTCGACCATCTCCACCGTCAGGACGCGCTCAGGCTGGAGCGTTTCTCCGGAGGTCGTTCCGGCGAGGAACTCGCGCCCCTGAATGAAGACGTCCCCGGCGCCGGCCGTCAGCGGTTCGACCACCACGACGCCGTGCACGCCATGGGAGCGGCGGATGCGCCCGACGATGACCAGCGACATGCGGTGGGGCCGGGTTGGTGATTCCTGATTCGTGACGCGTGACCCGGCGCGGCCCGTGCCGCCCCGCCGAGTCACGAATCACGTGACGAATCACTCGTCCTTTGCCGCCAGCGGGACCGCCGACGACTGGAGTTTCTTTGCCAGCCGGGCCTCGTGGCGGGCCTTGAGGACGCCGGCTCGGCGGAGGAGCGAGCGCACCGTATCGGACGGCAGCGCGCCGCTGTCGAGCCAGTGGTTGGCGCGATCCTTCCGGATCTCGAGGCTGTTCTCCGCCTGACGAGGGTGGTAGTGCCCGATGATCTCGACGAAGCGGCCGTCGCGCGGGCTGGTGCTGTCGGCGACGACGATGCGGTAGTGCGGCTGCTTCTTGCGGCCGACGCGGCGGAGACGAATGCGAACTGCCATGTCCGGGTCCTCGTTCAGGTGGTGGTGCGGTGCCGCGGGCTCATCGCAGCGCCGGCAGATCCGGCGTGCACCCGCATCGGGAATGGGGATGGGCAGCGGGAGCCTGTTCCCTGTTCCCCATTCCCTATCTCAGCAGCCCCGGCGGCAGGCCCATGCGCCCGCCGCCGGCGGCCTTCTTCATCATCTTCTGCATCTCCCGGAACTGGTCCAGGAGACGGTTCACTTCGCTGATGGGCCGGCCGGCCCCCTTGGCGATGCGGGCCCGGCGCGAGCCGTTGATGATCGACGGCGTCCTGCGCTCCGCCGGGGTCATCGACAGCACGATCGCTTCCACGTGCCGCATCCGCTTCGGGTCCATGTTGGCCTGCTTCAGCATCTTGCTGTTCACCCCGGGAAGCATCCGGAGCAGGCCTTCCAAGGGCCCGAGCTTCTGCATCTGCTTCATCGCCGTCAGGAAGTCCTGCAGGTCCACGCCTTCCTTCCGGACCTTCTTCTCCAGCTTCCTGGCCTCGGCGGCGTCGAACGCTTCCTGCGCCTTCTCCACCAGCGAGACGATGTCGCCCATCTGCAGGATGCGGCCGGCCATGCGCTCGGGATGGAACTCCTCGAGCGCGTCCGGCTTCTCGCCGACGCCGATGTACTTGATCGGCTTCTTCGTGACGCCGTAGATCGACAGGGCCGCGCCGCCACGGGCGTCGCCGTCCATCTTGGTCAGGATGACGCCGGTGATGCCTAACGCTTCGTTGAAGCCCTGGGCGATGCGGACCGCGTCCTGGCCGGTCATGCCGTCGGCCACCAGCAGGATCTCGTCCGGGTGCACCGCGTCGCGGAGCCGCACCAGTTCGTCCATCATCGGCTGGTCGATCTGGAGCCGGCCGGCGGTGTCGAGCAGCACCACGCGATCCCGCGCCCGGCGTCCCTCGTCGATCCCGGCCCGGGCGATCGCCACCACGTCCTTCGTGGTTCGGTCGGCGTGCACCGGCACCTCGAGCTGCGCGCCCAGGGTTTCCAGCTGATCGATGGCGGCCGGGCGGTAGACGTCGGCGGCGACCAGGCGCGATGGACGCCCTTCGAGCCGGAGCTTCCGGGCGAGCTTGGCCGCGGTCGTGGTCTTCCCCGACCCCTGGAGACCGACGAGCATGACGATGGTCGGCGGCACCGAGTTGAACGTCAGCCCCTCGCGCCGTTCGCCCAGCATCGTCGTGAGCTCGTCGTGGACGATCTTCACCAGCTGCTGGGCCGGCGCCACCGTCTTGATGGCCGCGAGCCCTGCGGCCTTCTTCTCGACGCGCTCCAGGAACTCCCGCGTCAGCTGGAAGCTGACGTCCGCCTCGAGCAGGACGCGCCGCATCTCCCGAAGCCCGTCCTTGACGTCGCTGTCGGTGAGGACGCCGCGGCCGCGGAGCTTCGAGAAGACGCCGGAGACTTTCTCGGAGAGTTCGTCGAACATGAGCCTTGAAGGATAGCCTTCAGGCTATGTAACAGCAAGTCTCAGTTGAACTTCCGGCCGCAGACGATGGGCGCGCCGAGCCGTGGAACAGCCGCGAGTCGCAGAGTCGCCTGCTCGCCGGCGGGCGCGCCTCCTTACGGCGATCCCCCCGACTGCCAGCGGAGCTGCAGGGTGAAGGCGCGGCCGGTGTACCCCGGCCACGACTCGCCGAGTCGCCGATCGAAGACGTTGGCGACCTCGGCGGAGAGCTCCAGGTCGTTGGGGAGGGGCCGGCCGATACGCAGGTCCAGTCTCGGGTAGGCGTTTCGCCACGACGTCACCCGGCCGGCGTCGCCGGCGGCGACCGGCGTCCGGGCGGTCACGATCCCCCGAACGGTCGCCGTCCACCCGCCCGCGAGGG
>JABWBJ010000088.1 GCA_013360595.1 Gemmatimonadaceae bacterium
GTGAGCGGCGACCGGCGTCTCACGGCAGACGTCGTCGTCATCGGGAGCGGAGCGGGCGGCGCGGTGGCGGCCTGTCGGTTTGCCGAGGCCGGCCGCGAGGTGGTCATTCTCGAGGAAGGACCGTACCTCCACGCGCCCGACTTCACGGAGGATGAGGGGGCGCTCATGGCGCGGCTCTTCGCCGACCAGGCGATGCGGACCACCGTGGATGGCGCGGTGTCGCTGCTCCAGGGCGGGGCCGTGGGGGGCGGAAGCACGGTCAACTGGATGCTGATGCTGCGTCCTCCCGGGCACGTGCTCGACGAATGGTCCCGCCACGACCCGGGGATGGCTGATCTCGTGGCCGGTCTCGCGCCGCACCTCGACCGCGTGGAAGCCGAGGTCCACGCGCGGCTGGTGCCTGACGACGCCCATTCGCCATCCAACCGCGCCCTCCTGACGGGGGCGAGGGCGCTCGGTTGGCGTGCGCGCGCCGCAATGATCAATGCACGGGGCTGCGTGCGCGCCGGCACCTGCACCCTGGGCTGCCGATACGACGCCAAGCAGAGCGTCCTGCTGAGCTACCTGCCGCGAGCCCTCGAGGCCGGGGCCACGCTGCACGAGGGCGCGACGGTCGTCCGTCTCGAAGTGGCCGAGCGCGGTGGCGGCGGGCCGACACCGCCAATGAAGCGCGTGCACGCCGTGGTCCGCGACGAGCGATCCGGGAACGCGCGCGGCCGCCTCGTCGTGGATGCTCCGATCGTGGTGCTCGCGGCGGGGGCGGTGGGGACGCCGGAAATCCTCCAGCGGTCGGGCCTGGGCGGCGGCGGCGTGGGCCGGTATCTGCGACTGCATCCGACCACCGCCGTCATGGCGCAGTATGACGCGGAAACGTACCCGCTGGCCGGGATCCCGCAGTCGGCGCTCTGCGACGAGTTCCTGCAACGCGACGCGAACGGCTACGGCTTCTGGATCGAGTGCCCCGGGCTGCTGCCGGGGCTGGCCGCCGCGTCGCTCCCCGGGTTCGGGACGGCGCACCTCGAGACCGTACGCCGGCTCCGGCATCTCGTCGCCTTCATCGTGCTCGTCCGCGACGGCTCGGGGTCCGATCGATCGATGGGATCGGTCTGGGTCGATCGCCGCGGACACACGCGTGTCCGGTATCGCCTGACGCGCCACGACGCGGAGAACGTTCGCGCGGGACTGGAGTCGGCGGCGCGCCTGCACCTCGCGGCCGGGGCGCGGTCCGCGATGACGCTCCATACGCCACCGGTTCTCGTGCACAGGGCGGACGAACTCGGCGCGGTCCGCGCCGCGAGCGTGGCGCCCAACCGGCTTGGCCTCTTCTCGGCGCACGTCAACGGAACCTGCCGGCTCGGGGCCGATCCAGCGACGTCCGGCTGCGGACCGACCGGTGAGCGTCACGGGGTGCCCGGCCTCTACGTGATGGACGGGTCGCTGCTCCCCACGGCGCCCGGCGTGAATCCACAGGAAACCATCATGGCCCTGGCCAGCCTGCTGGCCGAACGCGCGATTCGGTGAAAGCTTGAGGATGGTTGCCGGAGGGCGGATTTCGGATCGCGTTCCGCCGACCATCCGGAACCCGCGCCTTCGGCCATCGTTCCTCCTCCATCGCCGCCACCCATGCTGACTCGCCGCGACTTCACCCGACTCTTTGCCCTGAGCGGTTCAGCGGCGCTGCTGCCGCCCCGCGCGTGGACCCTGGACGACTTCGACGTCACGACCGAGGCGCTCCCGGCGCGGCGCGGCGCGCCTGACGAGAAGTACTGGGAGGCCGTCCGGGCCCGGTACCTGTTGCCGCGCGAGGTGATCTTCCTCAACGCGGCGAACCTGTGCCCGTCGCCGCTGCCGGTGGTGGAGTCGCTGCACGCCTCGACGATGGGCTACGAGCGGAACCCGAGTCCGTCGGTCCGCTCCGGGCTCATGCGCGACGGCCGTGAAGCGGCGCGGAGCCTCCTGGCCTCGATGCTGGGGGTGACGCCCGAGGAAGTGGTGATCACGCGCAACACGAGCGAGGCGAACAACTTCGTCTCCAGCGGGCTCCAGCTCGGACCCGGCGACGAGGTCATCGTTTTCTCCGACAATCACCCGACGAACCTGACCGCGTGGCGCGAGAAGGGGCGGCGGTTCGGGTTCACCGTAACGACGCTGCAGCACGTGGTCCCGCATCCGGGGGCCGAGTACTACCTGGACCTGTTCGCGAAGGCAATCACGCCCCGGACACGGCTGATCGGGTTCACGCACCTCACGAGCAACTCGGGGGACCTGTTCCCGGCGAAGGAGATCTGCGCCATGGCCCGGGCGCGGGGTGTGCTCACGCTCCTGGACGGCGCGCAGACGTTCGGCGCGCTGGACGTGAACCTCGGCGAGATCCGCCCCGACTTCTACTCGGGCTCGGCGCACAAGTGGCCCTGCGGACCCAAGGAATGCGGGGTGCTCTTCGTGAACCGGGAGGTGCACGACCGCATCTGGCCAAGCGTGATCGGGGTTTATCCGGGCGCGGTCGGCATCTCGCAGAAGCTCGAGGGGATGGGCCAGCGGGACGATGCGCGCCTCGTGGCATACGCCGAGTCGATTCGCTTCCGCGAGGCGATCGGGCGCACGGTGATCGAGGACCGGCTGCGGGAGCTGTCGGGGTACCTCATCCGCGAGCTGAAGAAGATCGACGGCGTGGAGGTGTACACGGACCCGGCGCCTGATCGGTCAGCGAACCTGGTGGTGTTTCGTCCCGGCGCACTGGACCCCCGCCGCTTTGCCACCGCGCTGGCGACGAACGAGGGCGTGGTCGCCACGGTTCGCGCCGGCCAGGACCGGCCCGGCCTTCGGGTGTCGCCGCATGTCTATAACACAATGGCCGAAATGGAGAAGCTCGTGGCCGCCACGCGGAAGTACGTCGCGGGCGAGCGATGAGCGATGAGCGATGAAAGAGGAGGCGGGCATCGCGTTCCGCGAGACTGATCGAGCCGGCCGGCGGTGACCGCGCTTCGGGTCTTCCTGCTTGTCTCCGCCGTCAGCGTCGCCGGGGCCATCCTCTGGCTCGTCATGCGGTGGCCGCCCGGGATCGCGAGCCATCTGGCGGGAGCGGCCATCATCCTGAGCGGTGCGGCGGCGGCCATGGCGCCATTCGTACGCACCGTCGGTTGGACGCGTGCGCTGGTGGCCGCGGTGGGGACGAGTGTGATCGGCGGCGCGGCCGAGCTCGGCGGCCTGTACCAGGGCGCCTTCGGCGACTACGTCTACACCGACGCATGGGAGCCATCCATCGACCTCCCGGGCGGACTGACGTACCCGCTGCTGCTTCCCGTCGTCTGGTTCATCATCCTCGGCGCGTGCTACTCGTACGCGCGGCAGCGGGTGCGGCCCGCGTTCGCGGTCATCGCCGGAGCGATCCTGGCGACGCTGGTTGACCTCGTCGCCGAGGCCGTGCTGACCGGGCCCGTCGGGTTCTGGTTCTGGCTGGAGCCGACACCGCTGTTAGGCGCGCCGCTGCTCAATCCGGTCTACTGGCTGATTACCGGGGCCGCCGGGTGCGGGTGGCTCGCGTTCGTCTGCGGCCGGACCGTTCCGCGAGGCCACGAAGGCCAGTGGATGCTCGTGGCCACGCTCACCGGCGTCGCCGTGATCGGAGGGACGCACGGCGAGCCCCGAGGGCTGTGGGCTCTGGTGCTGGTGCCGGCGATCCTGGCCTGGCGCGAGCCGAAGGAGGCCTGACGCGGCGTGCATCCGATCGCCTTCTCCGTCGGCGGACATCCGGTGCGGTTCTCCGGTCTCATTTATCTCCTGGCCATCGCCGTGGCCGGTCTCCACGCGTACCGCGTGGCGCGCCGACGGGGCTGGGATGTCGACCGGGTGCTTCCCGGCGTTGCCATCGTGGTCGCCGCGGCCTATCTCGGCGCTCGTTTCCACGGGGCGATGCTCGACTGGGAGATCTTCACCCTGGACCCGGTGGCGGTGCTGGCGCAGTCCGACGGGTTGAGCTACTTCGGCGGACTCCTGGCCGGATCGCTGGCGTTCGTGGTCTACCTGCGCTGGGCGCGCGTGCCGGTGGGACAGGGTACCGACGCGTTCGTTCCGCTGGCGCCCGTCCTGTACGCGCTCTTCCGGATCGGGTGCTTCCTCAACGGGGACGACTACGGGCGTCCGTCGGCGCTGCCGTGGGCGATGGCGTTCCCGGAGGGCTCGCCGCCAACGCTGGACCCCGTCCACCCGGTGCAGCTCTACGAGGTGGCGATGATGCTTCCGGTGATCCTGGCGATCCGGCGATCAGGGCGTCGGTCCGCGGCTCCGGGGTTGCTGACGTTCGACGTGGTGGCCCTCATGGGCGCCGAGCGACTCCTCGCGGAATTGTGGCGCCTGCCGCCGGCCGCCACGCCCGCCTTCCTCGACCCGCAGTGGATCGCCGCCGGCCAGATCCTCGCCGGCGTCGCAGGGCATATCCTGCTCTCGACCCGCGTGCGGTCGCCTGTCGGGTGATGTCGGACGGCGACGATCACTCTGGCGGATTCGGGCCCATTGGAGTATTTCAAGGCGCGGCTCGGCGGGCGACCAAGCCGGTGGACGTTGGACCACCACTTTTCCGCAGGTTTCCCATGTCCCGTTTCAGTTTCGCAAAGACGTCGTCCGGCGCGCTCCTGCTGGTCGCCGCGATCTACGCCGTATCCGCCGCCTGCGGAGTTGATGTCTTCGATCCCTGCTTCTCCAGCAGGGAGCAGATCCAGAGCCGTGGCCAGCTGGACGGAGTCTGGGTCGTTGAGACCGTGAACGGCGCCCCGGCATCGAACTACCCGCTGCCCTTTCCCAGTACCGACCGCTTCGTCACCGGGTCGATCGATTTCAAGACCCGTGAAACCAAGGGAGACTGCCGGGACCTCCGGGAATCATCCGGCTATGCGGTCGCCAACTACCTGCTTCGCGACAGCAATGGCGCCCTGAAGCCGGCGAAGCGCTACGTTGGCCGCTTCACGTACAAGCACAAGACGAACAAGCTCACGGTGACGGCCGCCGGGTACGCGATCAATGGGAGCCGGAGCGGATCCACCATGACCCTGCCCGCCTCGCACGCCCTGTTCGGGTCGTATACGCTCGTGTTACAGCGCGGGTTCTGACCCGAGAATGACCATGAGCCTCTTTCGCAGCAGCGGCCCCAACTTCCTGGAGCAGCACATGACGTGCTCACCCGCTTCGCGCGTCCTGCCGGTCCTGACGCTGTTCACGCTCGCCCTCGTCGCCACTGAGGCGCAGGCGCAGACCTGCCGCGGCATGCCGCGGGGCGGCGGCATCGCGTTCGTCCGCGGTGAGCGATTCGGCGGCACCACCAACGGCGTCGCCCTTTCCAAGGGAGCCTTCGCGCTCGGCTTCAACAGCCTGGGCGAGACCCAGGATGTCACGGCGTGGGACGCCAACCTGCGGTTCACGCTCGCCATGGGCGGCAAGTTCCAGGTTTGTCCGGCCCTCGGCTTCGACTACATGAACGAGGACTGGGACATGGGCGGCGGCATGTCCCTCAAGTCGAGAATCGGCACCGCGCAGGCTGGCGTCGGCTTCGGGTACGAACACGAATTCATGGACGGCCTGTCGGTCATGCCGTTCCTGGCGGTCGACTACCAGTTCACCGCCATCGTGTTCAGCCTGGACACGCCCGACAGCGGCGAGGACGAGTTGTCGGGCGACACGCTGAGCCACTTCAACGTCCGCTACGGCGGCCTGGTTCGCTACAAGTCGTTCTTCGTGGGGATTGCGGCCGACCGGTATTCAGACACCGAAGGCTCGCGCCCGCATGCGGCGCGGTTCTATGGCGGTTTCGCTTTTGGCGCCGGCGGCGGCAGTTCGGCGCGGAAGGCGCCCGTGCCGCGGCCGTCGGCGATCAAGGCGTCCACCCGTCGCTGAGCTCCGCAACGCACCGGCGAAGTGAACGAGGCCCGCGATGCCGCGGGCCTCGTTCGTTATCCTGCCACGGTGCTCAGCGCCCCGGGATGAACTGCCACCGGCCGGTGACCGACGCGCTGACGCTGACGGCTCCGGGGGATACCGGCGTCGGCGCCGCTGATGCCGCCATCCGCATCGACGCCTCGGCCGCGAAGAACGGCTGGTAGCTGCCCGGCTGTGTCGTGAGCTCGACCAGGTCACCGAGGCGGCCTCCGGCGGCGCGCGCCATCACGTCCGCCTGCCGCCGCGCGTTCGTGACGGCCTCGGCGAGCGCGGCGTTGTACGAGTCGGTGCGATCGGTCAGGTCGTACTGCAGCGACGCGATGGTGTTCGCGCCGGCGCCCAGGCCCAGGTCGATCAACCGGCCCACCTCGTTGAGGCGGCGGGTCTGGATCGTGATCAGGTTGCTGGCCACGTACTGGGTGTCGGCCTCGGTGCGGCCCATCTGCAGGTGCAGCGAGTAGCGCGCCGTCGAGATGTCCCGTTCGCCGACGCCGGCGCGGGTGAGGGCGTTCCGGATCGCCGTCATGCGCTCGGCATTGGCGGAACCAGCGGCGCCCGGAGTCCGGGCGCGCGTCTCGACGCCCAGCACGATGGTTGCCTTGTCGGGGGCGACGTCCCGGCGTCCTTCACCCGAGGCCACAATGGTGGGTGGCAGCTCCCGAGCCCCCGGAGACTGGGCGCTCGACACGCCGGCGGCCTGCGCCGCGACGTTCGACGCAAGGAAGACCGCAGCCAGCGGCAGGAGGATTGGCATCCGCACAGGAACTCCTGGGTCAGGCGTTTTCACGGGTGGTCGCCGATGGAGACGCTCCCGGCACCGCGACTTGCACAGGGTGTCGCTAAGTTTACCTCGGTCGGGGGCGTGACCGCACCGCTGGCTGGCGGACCGCGACGCCTCCCGTCCGGCGAGATCGGCAGTCCGCGGCCGCCCTTCACCACCAGCCTCGGCGTGATGACCACGACCCCCGTGTCCACCTCGATCGACGAGCTCTGCATCAACACCGTCCGCGCGCTGGCGATGGACGCCGTTCAGAAGGCCGAGAGCGGGCATCCCGGGGCGCCGATGGCGCTCGCGCCGCTCGCCTACCTCCTGTACACGCGGCACCTCAAGCACAATCCGGCCGATCCGGCCTGGCCGGATCGCGACCGCTTCGTGCTGAGCAACGGGCACGCGTCGATGCTCCTGTACGCGTCGCTGCACCTGTCGGGGTATCCGTTGTCGCTGGACGAGATCCGCAACTTCCGCCAGTGGGGGAGCCTGACGCCGGGGCACCCCGAGCACGGCCTGACTCCAGGCATCGAGACCACGACCGGTCCGCTCGGCCAGGGCCTCGCGAATGCCGTCGGGATGGCGGCGGCGGAGGCGCACCTCGCCGCGGTGTTCAATCGTGACGGGCACCGGGTGATCGACCATCACACGTGGTTCATCTGCGGCGACGGCGACCTCATGGAAGGCGTGTCGCACGAAGCCGCGAGCTTCGCCGGCCACTTCGGCCTGGGGAAGCTGATCGGGTTCTACGACGACAACCGGATCACCATCGACGGCAGCACCGACCTCACGTACTCCGATGACGCGGCGCGCCGGTTCGAAGCATACGGCTGGCACGTGCGGCGCGTACCCGACGTGAACGATCTCGACGCGCTCGACGCCGCGATCGCGGCGGCCCGCGCCGAGCCGGCCAGACCGTCGCTCCTCATCGTGCGCAGCGTGATCGGGTACGGGTCTCCCAACCGCGCCGGCACCGCGAAGGCGCATGGCGAGCCGTTAGGCACGGAAGAAGTGGCGCGGTCCAAGGAGCGGCTGGGGTGGACGGTCGCCGAGCCGTTCACGGTGCCGGAGGACGTGCTGGCCCACTGGCGCCGGGGCAACGAGGCGTTGGCCTTCGCCAACGACGCCTGGCGCCGGTCCCTCATCGCCTACGCGAAGGCGTACCCGGCCGAGGCGAAGGAACTGGGCCGGCGGCTGCAAGGCGACCTCCCCGGCGGATGGCAGCAGGCCCTCCCCGTCTTCACGAGGGAGAACGGGAGCGTCGCCACGCGGGCCGCCTCGGGGACGGTCCTGAACGCGCTCGCCGCGCGGATCCCCGAACTCGTGGGCGGCTCGGCGGATCTCAGCGGATCGAATCTCACGATCATCAAGGATTCCCCGGTCTTTTCCGCCGCCAATCCCGCGGGGCGGAACGTCCACTTCGGCGTCCGTGAGCACGGCATGGGGGGGATCCTGAACGGGATGGCGCTCCACGGCGGCGTGATCCCGTACGGCGGCACGTTCCTGGTCTTCGCCGACTACATGCGCCCCGCGATCCGGCTCGCCGCCCTGATGCACCAGCGCGTGATCTACGTGTTCACGCACGACTCGATCGGCCTGGGCGAGGACGGCCCGACCCACCAGCCGGTCGAGCATCTCACCGCGCTCCGCGCGATCCCGAACGTGACGGTGATCCGGCCCGCGGATGCGAACGAGGTCGCGGAAGCGTGGCGCGCGGCGCTCCTGCACCGGGGCGGCCCGGTCGCGCTCGTGCTGACGCGCCAGAAGGTGCCGTTCATCGAGCGCGAGGG
>JABWBJ010000089.1 GCA_013360595.1 Gemmatimonadaceae bacterium
CTGGGTCCTGATCGGCTGGTTTCTGGTTACCTCGGCGCTGGCGGACGATCAGTCCCTCCGTATCAGCGTTTACGCCACGGCCGGGGATGTCCTCCGCCACCTGGGAAGTGATGAGCAGTGCGAACGCGTCCTGGCCGCGCTGAAACCTCTCGGCGTCTCGCGGCTGTTCCTCGAAGGCCGGCGGGGCGATGAGTACGTGCCGGCAGCGCAGCTCGGGCGAGTGCGGGACTTCTTTCTCCGCCATCAAATCCAGTCGGCGGGTGCCATCGCCACCGTGCCGGGGGCTGACTTCGGCATCCGGCAGAACGAGGCGCTCGGGTGGCTCAACTGGACCACGGAAAAGACACAACGAGACGTGGCCGCTTTCTTTGCCGAGAACGCGCCTGTCTTTGATGAGCTGATCGTGGACGACTTCTTTTGCACCGCCGACACTTCGCCGGTCTCCGCGGCGGAGCGGGGCCCGCGTGAGTGGGGAGAGTACCGGCGCGAGTTGCTCGTGTCGTTGATCCAGCCTGTCATGCTCCAGCCCGCGCGGCGCGCCCATCCCTCCGTCCGCCTCATCATCAAGTTTCCCCAATGGTACGACCGCTTTCATCTCTTCGGCTACGACCCGGTCCGCATGGCCGCGCCCTTCGATCAGGTCTGGGTCGGCACCGAGGTCCGCAACCCTCAAACCCGGCGCATGGGGTTCGTGCAACCGACGGAGGGGTACATCAATTTCCGTTGGCTGCGGTCGGCGGCCGGGTCCAAGGTCAGAGGGGCGTGGTTCGACCACATCGAATGCACCGCGCAGAATTTCGTGGACCAGGCTTTTCAAAGCGTCCTGGCCGGAGCTCGGGAGCTCACCTTGTTCCGCTTGGGTGACCTGATGGAGAACCATCCAGGCGACGCCCTGCTGGCGGCGAAGCTGCCCGAACTCAGGGACCTGGCCGGGAAGGTCGGACTGCAGAACCCACGGGGCATTGCTTTCTACAAGCCTCCGGACAGTGATGCCGGCGAGAATCTCTACCTGATGGATTACCTGGCCATGATCGGCCTGCCCGTTCTGCCGGCGGCGGCGTATCCCGAACGGTCGCCGGCCATCGGCCCGGACGGCCGCTCGGTGGCCTGGATCGCCAGCTCGGGCGACAGCACCACCCTCGACATCTGGATTCGCACACCGTCGGGAACGAGGCGCCTGACGAGGGAAGCGCGCGACGACCTGGTGACGGGCTGGCTGCCGGACGGTTCAGGCCTCATCGGATACACGTTCCGGTTCTCGCCGGCGGCCGACGGCAACTATGACATTGCGGTCTTCGACACCGCGACCGGGTCCGCGCGCCAGGTCACGAACGGCCCGGCGGCCGACCGCCTCCCGACCGTATCCCCCGATGGCACGCGCATCGCGTTCATTCGCGATCATGACGGAGACCATCCGCCGCGACTCTGCCTCACCACGCGCGACGGGCGGCCGCCGGAGTGTCGCCGGGTGGCCGGCAGTCCGGTGGCGGACCTCATCGGCTGGACCGGGTTGACGGAACTGGCGGTCACGATCGCCCGCGAGGATTCGCTCCTGATGATGTTGTACGACTGGGATCGTGACGTCGCGACCGGGATCCTCGGCCCGGTGGTACTCCGCGCGGTCCTGAGTCCGGACCGCCGCTGGATCGTCGCGTCCCGCCGCCTCGACGGGATCAGCGGGTACCGCGACTGGATCGTTCCGGTCGCGCAGCCGGCCCGGGCCCGGCCGGTCGACCACGCGGGCGCACGGGACGACGTGCGCTGGTGGGAGGGCCCTTCCGACCGGTCGCAGCTCATCGACCGGATCGAGTTCGCGGACTCGGTGAGTGCGCTGCTCCCTGGCGTCGGAACCAGGCTGCGGGTGAGACCGCTCACCGCGGCGGGCATCGAGGTCCCGCTCCGCGCGCCGGTGACGTGGACGTCGAGCGACACCCTGGTCGCCGTCGTCGACTCGTCGGGCGAGGTCCACGTGCGCCGCCCGGGCTCCGTGGATATCACCGCCGACCTGGTAGGGTGGCGACAGGTCCGGCGCACGTTCACGGTCGGTGGAGCGCTGCCGGTGATGGTCGCCGAAGAACAGTGGGATGCGGGGTGGGAGGATCGGTGGATCCGATGGGGTTCGCCGCAGCCGCGTGTGGAGTCTGGCCCGGGAGGGATCCGCGGCCTCTGGAACGCCGGCGATGGCGTGTACTTCAGCTTCGCGGTCCTGCGCCGCGCGATTCCGGCGCGTCACGGACTGGGCGTGGAGCTCAGGCTGTCGACGCCCGTGGACCGGATCAAGTGGCAGCGCATGCGCGTCGCGCTGACCAGCAGCCTGGACACGGCGGCCCTGAAGGCGGCGGATCAGGAGAAGGCTCCGCCCCCGCTGTCGACCGACGACGGATCGTGCCGTGTGACGTTCCCCGGCGAGGGCGCCTGGGGGAGAACCCGGGTGGCCCTTGCCGCCGGCTTGAGCTCGGAGCGGGACCTCGGCGCGCTGGGGCGGCGGCTGCGCACCGGCGACTGGTGGACGCTCCGGATGCAGATCCTGCCGGACGGCCGGTGCGGCGTGGCGGTGAACGACAGCGTGATCTGGCTCTCGCCCGAGCCGATCGCCCTGACCGGGGAGTATCGCCTGCGGATCGGCGACGAGTCGATGGGCACGAAGCTGCTGCACGGCCCGCTCCAGGTCTGGACCGGGGTGCGGACCGACGTGGACTGGACGGTATCCAGGCGGTGACGTGGCGGGCCCGGGGAAGGCCTAACGCGTATGGATCCCGAGGCCGAACGTGGCCATCAGCACCCCATCACCGCCGTTCTTCGGCAGGATGTAGTGCGCCCCGCCGACGAACGACAGCGTTCCGCCGGTCCATCCGGTCAATCCCACGGTCGGGTACACGTCCCCCGCTCCCTGCGGCACCCAGAGGCCGACGCTGACGTTGTTCCCGGCCCGTCCGCCTGACGCGGTCCGGCTCGTCAACCCGGAAGGCGGCCGGTCGTTCGTGCGCACCGGCGTGGTCGACGGCTCGGAGTATGTCACGAAGGGCGCCCGCTACGCGCGCACGTTCACCATCCGATCGGGCTACCGGTACCTGGCGGACGGCGTGAACACCGGCGAACTGCAGTGCTTCGTGATTCCCTCGTCGCAGCTGGCCGCCTTCAACGCCGGCCAGTCGTTCACGCACTACACCGAGTACGCACAGACGGGCGGCAACTGCCCCGGTCTGCTGGAGCTCAAGCTGCCGGCCGGATCGTACGCGCTCGCCTTCCGGAACCCGAGCGGCTCCACCGATGCGGCCCTGACGTTCACGATCGAGGAGTGGCGGATCAACTGAGCGGGCCGCCGATCGAAGGGGCCGGCGCCGGCAGTTCCTGACGCGACGTGCGGGCTTCCCCGACACGCGCCGGCTGCGTCGCCTGACGTTCCGCGCCTGGCAGCGCGCCGATCTTCGTATCACGACATGCGCATGTGGTCATACGATCGCGCAGTCCGGAGACGAACATGACGCGCATCGCGATCCTCGGCGCCGGCACCGCCGGCACCATCATGGCCAACCGGCTTCGCCGCCGCTACGCCGCCGACGTCCGCGCCGGACGGACCACCATCACCGTCGTGGACGGCGCCGGGATGCACCTCTACCAGCCCGGCCTGCTCTTCGTCCCCTTCGGGCAGTACGATCCGGCCGATCTCGTGCGGCCGCAGCGCCGCCAGCTGCACCACGATGTCGCGCTGGTCCGGGACTCGATCGATCGTGTCGACTCCGCCGCGAACCGGGTCCACCTCGCCTCCGGCGAGTGCCTCGAGTACGACGTGCTCGTCGTCGCCACCGGGGCGCGCATCGCGCCTGACGAGACCGAGGGGATGACCGGGCCCGGCTGGCGGGAACGGGTCTTCGACTTCTATTCCCTGGACGGCGCCATCGCGCTGCGGGAGGCGCTGGCGCGCTTCGAGGGCGGGCGTCTCGTGGCCAGCATCGTGGACCTGCCGATCAAGTGCCCGGTAGCGCCGCTGGAGTTCGCCTTCCTCGCCGACGATTACTTCAGGCGCCGCGGCCTCCGGGACCGGGTCACCATCACGTACGTCACGCCGCTGGACGGGGCCTTCACCAAGCCCCGCTGCACGAAGGAACTCACGCACCTGCTCGCGGAGAAGGGCATCGAGCTGGTCACCGAGTTCAGCACCGGCGCCGTGGACGGCGAGCAGGGACAGCTGACCTCGTGGGACGATCGCGTGGTGCCGTTCGACCTCCTCGTCACCGTGCCTCTGCACGCGGGCGCGGAGTTCGTGGCCCGCAGTCCGGGTCTCGGCGACGACATGGGGTTTGTGCGAACCGATCCGGCGACGCTCCAGGCGACCGTTGCCCCCAACGTCTTCGCGATCGGCGACGCCACCAACGTGCCCGCGTCGAAGGCCGGCTCGGTCGCGCACTTCGAGGCCGAGGTGCTCACGGCGAACATCGCCCGCTTCCTCGCCGGCGAGCCCCTGGCCCGGGATTTCGACGGCCATGCCAACTGCTTCATCGAAACCGGGAACCACAAGGCCCTGCTCATCGACTTCAACTACGAGGTCGAACCCGTCCCCGGGCGCTTCCCGTTCGCGGGCGTCGGGCCGCTGCGCCTGCTCCGCGAGTCACGACTCAACCACCTCGGCAAGCTCGCGTTCCGATGGATCTACTGGAACGTGCTGCTGCCGGGCCGCGACATCCCGGGTGTCGGGCCGCGGATGTCGCGGCGCGGCAAGGATCTCGCCCTGACCGCGCTCAAACCCTCGACGAACTGAACGCCACCATCCGGAGCATGCCATGACCACCGCTGTCACTGCCGATCGGACCGTCGACGTCGACGCCGAGGGCTTCCTGCAGAAGCCCGAACAATGGACGGAGGATCTCGCGGCCGGGATTGCCCGCGGCGAAGGCATCGACCCCCTGACCGACCGCCACTGGCTCGTCGTGCGCTTCATGCGCGAGCGCTACCTGCAGAACGGGCAGGCGCCGACGATCCGCACGCTGGGCAGGGAATCGGGCGTGTCGACGAAGGAACTCTACCAGCTCTTCCCGAAGGGGCCGGCCAAGCTCGCCGCGAAGATCGGCGGCATTCCCAAGCCGCACGGCTGCATCTGAACCGGAGACGACCATGTCCGACGCAATCGAAAAGGTTTCCATCATCATCTCGAAGGGCTCCTTCGAGGGCATCTACCCCGGGTTGATCATGGCCAACGGCGCCCGGATGGAAGGGATCGCGGCCAACGTCTTCTTCACGTTCTTCGGCATGGATGCCATCAACGTGCGGCACTACGAACACCTCAAGGTGGCCACGGTCGGGAACCCCGGGCTGCACATCCCTACCATGCTTGGCGGGCTCCCGGGGATGTCCGCCTTCGTCACGCGGCAGATGGCGAAGAAGATGGAGGCACTCGACATCCCGCCGGTCCCGGAGTTCATCACCATGCTCGCCGATGCCGGCGCGAAGCTGTACGCGTGCAAGGCCTCCGTGGACATGTTCGGCCTGACGCGTGAGGACTTCATCGAGGAACTGGAAGGCATCATCACCGTCGGCGACTTCTATCAGCTGGCGGCAGGCGGACAGATCATCTTCACGTAGCCGCGACGCGGTGACGCCGCGCCGCAGGGACGAGACCATGGCGACTCCTCAGCAACCCATCATCGTTACGCACGAAGGCGGGATGCGCTTCGCGGCCCAGGTGCGGTCGCATCGCGTGCTCGTCGACCAGCCACGCAGCGCCGGGGGCGAGGATTCGGCGCCCATGCCGGTGGAACTGCTCGGCGTCTCCCTGGGCACGTGCATCGCGCTGTACGCGCAGCAGTTCTGCCATGCCCGAGGACTGCCGTACCAGGGCATGCGCGTCGAAGTGGAACAGCATGGGGCGCGGAACCCGAATCGGCTTCGGGAGTTCGTGGTCCGGGTCATCCTTCCGGAGAAGCTGCCGGCGGCGTACGCCGAGCTCATGGAACGCGTGGTGCGCAGCTGCCCGGCGCACAATACGCTCGAACAGGAAACGGTCGTCCGGGTGACTGTCGAAACGCCGGTTCCCGCCTGACGATGTTCCAGGCCGCGCCGTCTCCCGAACTGCTCACCCTGGTCGCCGAACGCTTCCGGGCGCTCGGCGAGCCGGCGCGGCTCGCGCTCCTCAGTGCGCTGCGCGGCGGCGAGCGGACGGTCGGCCAGCTGGTGGCCCTCACGGACCTGGGGCAGACGAACGTGTCGAGACACCTGCACGTGCTGTACGCTGCCGGGCTGGTCGCTCGGCGGCGCGACGGGCCGTACGTGCATTACGCCATCGCGGATGATCGCGTCTTCCGTCTGTGCGACATCATGTGCGACCAGTTGGCGGCGGAGACACGCGAGCGGGAAACGGCGCTGCGGTAGCGTCGCGCTGCCCTGACGGCCCGTGGGGGCTGGCGGCCGGGAGCGGGACCGGGCAACCTTGGTCGCATGAGTTCCACCAGGCAATCCCGCCCACCGTCGGCCACCGGGCAACTCGAGGGGTTCATCGCCAGGTATTCACCGGAGATCGCGCGCGAAGGACGCGCGGCGCTCCGGATCCTGGTCCGCCGGATGCCTGGCGCCGTTCGGCTGGTCTACGACAACTACAACTTCCTCGTGGTCGGTTTCGGTCCGTCGGACCGGCCGTCGGAGGCCGTGCTCTCTCTGGCGTTCGCCCCGCGATGGCTCGCGCTCTGCTTTCTGCTTTCGGGGACGCGCCTGCGCGATCCTGAGCATCTGCTGCGGGGGTCGGGGTCGCGGGTGCGCAACGTTCGGTTCACCACCGCGGCCGAACTCAACCGTCCGGCGGTCCGCGACCTGATTGCGCAGGCGCTTCGGCTGGCCCCGGTGCCGATCCCGCGGCGCGGGCGCGGGCGTCTGATCATCCGGTCCGTTTCCGCCCGACAACGGCCGCGCCGACCGCCGGTCCGCCGCGTGCGTTCCCGGTAGTACCGTTCAGGGAGCCGGCCGCGCGGCGTGTCTGTTTCGGCGGCGCCGCCTGGCGCCGGTTCAGCCATTGGAGGTCTTCGTGTCACTGTCCCGTGTCGTCCTCGTGCTCCCGGCGCTGGTGTTCCAGGGGTCCTGCAGCGATCCCGCCTCGCCGGGCGCGCCGCAGCAGATCACGTCGCTCCCCCGCCAACTCACGGCGGTCGAAACGGAGATGATTGGCGCCGCGAACGATTTCGGCTTCCGGCTTCTCAGGGAAGTCAACGTCGCGTCGCCGGCCGGAAACGTCTTCCTCTCCCCACTCAGCGCCTCGATGGCCCTGGGGATGACCATGAATGGCGCCGAGGGAACGACCTTCACCGAGATGCGGTCGGCACTCGGCTTCGGCAACCGGTCGTACGCCGAGCTGAACGGCGCGTACCAGTCGCTGATCGCGCTCCTGCGCGGGCTCGATCCGAAGGTCGAGTTCAGGATCGCGAACGCGATCTACTACGATCAGGCGGTCCTGGGCGGCACGGTGGAGCCGACCTTCCTCCAGGAGTCGCAGCAGCACTTCGACGCCGAGGTGAGGGGGATGGACTTCCGGCTGCCCACGGCGGTGGACACGGTGAACGGCTGGGCGAGCCGGCAGACGAACGGCCGCATCCCCACGATCCTCGACCAGATCGACCCGCAGATCGTGATGCTCCTGATGAACGCCATCTACTTCAAGGGAGACTGGCGGGCGGGCTTCAAGACGTCGGAGACCCGGAACGACGCTTTCTTCACGCCGGGGGGCGGCCAGGTGTCCGTGCCGACGATGCACCGGGAGGGCGGGTTCCGTGCCGGCCGTACGGCCAACGTCCAGGTGGTGGAGCTGCCGTACGGCGGCGACGCATTCGCCATGACGATCCTGATGCCTGACGAGGGGACGGACATCAACGCCTTCGTCGCCGGCCTCACGCCGGCGTCATGGACGGCGGCGACGGAGAGCCTGTCCGACGCCGACGTGCCGCTGTCGCTGCCGAAGTTCAAGCTGGCCTGGGAGGACGTGTTGAACGACGAACTGCAGCGGATGGGCATGCAGCAGGCGTTCGTGCCGGACGGCGCGCAGTTCACGCGCATCAGCCGGTCGGTCGGCAACCACCTCTACATCGACATCGTCAAGCAGAAGGCCTTCGTGGATGTGAACGAAGTGGGCACCGAAGCGGCGGCGGTCACCGTGGTCGGCATCGGCGTGACCTCGGCGCCGATGCCGATCCTGGTGAACCGGCCGTTCGTGTTCGCCATCCGCGAGCGGCTGTCGGGGACGGTGCTCTTCCTCGGGAAGATCGTCGAACCGAAGGTTGGATAGGGAAGCGGCTTCACCGCTTCATGCCGGGCGGGACGAGTCGTCCCGGTGAGACGGGGGCGGCGCCGGGGGCGCGTCCGGCCGCCGCCCTCCTCACCCGCCGATCATCCCCTCCAGATCACGGATCCGCCGCTCGAGGAATCGCCGCTCGGGCTCCTGCATGGCCAGCGCCAGGGCGCGCCGGTACGCCTCGGCCGCTTCCGCGCC
>JABWBJ010000090.1 GCA_013360595.1 Gemmatimonadaceae bacterium
GGTGGACGCGGGGTCGGACCGATCACCGGTGTCGTCGCAGGCTCGGGCGGAAGCCGCCTGCGCGGCAACCGGGCGCGGACCGGGGTCAACAACGACTCGCTGGCGCAGCCCGACACGGCGCTGAGGCGGCTCAACGCCCAGCCGTCAACGCCCGGGCCGCGCGAGCAGGTCTACTGCACCAAGGTCGGCACGACCCGACCTGACGAGATGTACATCGTCGGCGCGCACATGGACGGGCACGGATGGGGAGAGGCGGCCAATGACGACGGCTCCGGCACGGCGATCGTGATGGAGCTGGCGCGCGTGTTCAGCAGTCCGGACGTGGTGACGGAACGCAGCATCCGGTTCGTCCTCTGGAACAACGAGGAGACGGGCCTCAACGGCGCGCGGGCCTACATCGAGCAGCGGCAGGCGCTGCAGGGCCGGGAAGATCCGCCGGGATCCGGGCGGTTCCCGGAGCCGAAGTGGCTGGGCATGATCCAGCACGACATGATGCTGTTCGACCACGGCATGCCGCGCCCCGACGGGACCGTGAGTCCGGAGCAGCGCCCGGAGGCCGACGTGAACATCGAGTTCCAGGTCAACTCGCGGATGGCCGACCAGTCGATGAAGCTGGCCTTCGTGTTCCATCAGGCCAACAACCGTTATGCAACCGACTATCCGGCCACGGTCGGGCCGCACATGACGAACACCGACTCGGCGCCCTTCCAGGACCTCATTCCGGCGATCAGCCTCCGCGAGAACGAGCGCGGAGCGCACATCGGGGCCGGATGGGACCCGCACTGGCACCAGCCGACCGATCGGTACGACACGTTCAGCGACAAGGACTTCCGACTGGGTCTGAACGCGGCCCAGACCACCCTTGGCGCATTGGGACAGCTGGCCGGGGCGAAGCTGAGACGTTGAGTCTCTACGAAGCAGGGTTGGGGTGCGGCGCAGGCGGTGCCGCGGAGTCGGGATCCAGCGGGTGCTCGGACGCGCGTTCCAGCGACGCGGTCAGGCGCAGCAGAAGGCCGACCCGGACCACCGCTTCCCCGCCTGGACCGGCCGGCGAGTCCGGGCCTTCCTGGCTCGCGGCTCCGTTCCGCGTCGGTCGCGCCCGCCTTGACCCCTTGGAACGGATGGTCTATCATTCCGGTCTTCTCCGCCCCGGCCCATTGGGGCGTGTTTTTCGTTGAACCACTCCTGGATGCCGACCATCAACCAGCTCGTGCGGCGCGCCCGGCGCGCCGTAGCCGCCAAGGGCAAGACGCCTGCGCTGCGCCAGAATCCGTTCCGCCGCGGCGTTTGTACGCGCGTCTATACCACGACGCCCAAGAAGCCCAACTCGGCGCTGCGCAAGGTCGCCAAGGTCCGCCTCACGAATCAGTTCGAGGTGATCGCCTACATCCCCGGCGAGGGGCATAATCTCCAGGAACACTCGATCGTGCTCGTCCGTGGCGGCCGCGTGAAGGACCTGCCCGGGGTGCGCTACCACATCGTCCGTGGGACGCTCGACGCAGCCGGGGTCTCCGGCCGCAACCGCAGCCGGTCCAAGTACGGCACGAAGAAGCCCAAGGCCGGCGCCGGAGGTTCCAAGTGAGCCGCCGCAAGAAGACCATCCGCCGCCCGGTCCTTCCCGACGCGCGGTACGACAGCCAGACGGTCTCCAAGTTCATCAACTCCCTCATGTACGAGGGCAAGAAGGCCGTCGCCGAACGGATCTTCTACGGCGCCATGGATCTCGTCGAGTCGCGGACGAGCCAGCCCGGGGTCAACGTGTTCAAGCAGGCGCTCGCCAACCTCAAGCCGGTCGTCGAGGTGAAGAGCCGCCGCGTCGGCGGCGCTACGTATCAGGTGCCGGTCGAGGTGCGCCCGGATCGCCGGACGGCGCTGGCCATGCGCTGGCTCATTTCGTTCTCCCGCGAGCGGAACGAAAAGTCGATGGCGGAGAAGCTCGCCGCCGAGGTCATCGCCGCGTCCAAGGGCGAGGGCAACGCCGTCAAGAAGAAGGAAGACACGCACCGGATGGCCGAGGCCAATAAGGCCTTCGCCCACTACCGCTGGTAGAGTTCGCGGGCCGCCGATGAGGCGGCCCGCCTGGTTTTCAGGCCCCATGGCGTGGCTCGCCGAGGAACCGCCCGCCCGGCGGGCTGTCTCTCCGAATCCCGGTCCCTGTTGCCGAGCGCGACGGCGCGTACGTTTCCCGATGGCGCTGGGGGCCGTGATGGCGGGTTGAAGGCGCCCCTCACGCATTTCCGACAGCGAGACCCCGGGTGGTGAGTGATCGGGGCCCGGCCAGGCAATGGACCCACTCGACGACAACCCGCTGCCGTGTCCGACGCCGAGCGCGGTGTTCCGGCGACTGCAGGAGGGCGGCGTTCTGTACTCGACCGAGACCGAGGTCTACTTCGGCGTGGGCAACGTGGGCGCGCACATCTGGGAGTTCCTCCCGCCGGAGACGCGCTCCTTCGGCGAACTGGTCGCGCGGCTGTCCACGATCTACCGTGACGTCACCCCCACTCAGATCCGCGCCGATGTCGAGCGGTTCATCGCCGAGCTCCTCGAGAACGGACTGGTGGCCTACGACACCACGCCTCCCGGAGAGGGTCGGGCGCTCGATCCGGAGGGCCCCGGGACGCTCGGCGCGTACTGAGGGCTATCTCGTTCTCACGAGTTGACTTTCGGGGTGTCGGCACACAAATTAAGCGGCTCTCGTTGGTCGTCCATGCTCGACCGGTCGGCCACCCGAGTAACGCCGACGAGCTGCGCGTCGGCCCCTATGGGTCCGCGGAATCGCGGGGATCGCTGAGACAGGATCCGGAACCTGCCGACCGGCCCGGTTCATCCCGAAAAGCGACGCAGGACAACTCAACGCCGGGCGGTTGACGGCGCGCCTTGGGTCCCTCCCGCGCACCAGTGGCGGGGATACCCGGCGATGGCGGATGGATACCGGTCCCTGCTGCAAGGGGCGTCTGGTCCACCCGCGTTTGTGTTTCTGAACGGCAGGGTTCAGGGTTCAGGGTTCGGGGTTCAGGGGTGCTGCGATTCAGCGCCGCGACGCATACACGGAAGACATGCCACGCACGACACCGCTCGAGCATTATCGGAACATCGGCATCATGGCTCACATCGATGCCGGGAAGACGACTACGACCGAGCGCATCCTCTACTACACGGGCAAGTCCCACAAGATGGGCGAGGTCCATGACGGCGCGGCCACCATGGACTGGATGGAGCAGGAGCAGGAGCGCGGGATCACGATCACGTCGGCGGCGACGACGTGCTTCTGGCGGCGCCACGGGGCGAGCCACGAAGCGGGGAACGGGCCGGAGTACCGCATCAACATCATCGACACCCCGGGCCACGTGGACTTCACGGTCGAGGTCGAGCGGTCCCTGCGTGTCCTCGACGGCGCGGTCGCGCTCCTCGACTCGGTGGCGGGCGTCGAACCACAGACCGAGACGGTCTGGCGGCAGGCCGACCGGTACCGCGTGCCGCGGATGATCTTCGCCAACAAGATGGACCGCGTCGGCGCCAACTTCGACCGCTGCCTGGAGATGATCCGCGAGCGCCTGACGCGCCGCGCCTTCCCGCTCCAGCTCCCGGTCGGGTCGGGCGAGCTCTTCACCGGCCACATCGACGTCATCGAGCGCAAGGAGTACATCTTCCACGAGGAGACCCTTGGCAAGACGTTCGACATCGTCGAGGTCTCGCCGGAGTTCGTGGACCGCATGGAGCAGGCGCGCCACGATCTGATCGAGGCGGCGGTCGAGCACGACGAGCAGCTGCTCGAGAAGTACCTGGCCGGCCAGGAGCTGACGGTCGAGGAGATTCGCCGGGCGATCCGGAAGGCGACCGTCGCCATGCAGTTCGTGCCCGTGCTCTGCGGGGCCTCCTTCAAGAACAAGGGGGTGCAGGCCCTCCTCGACGCGGTGCTCGACTACCTGCCGGCGCCGATCGACGTCGCCGCGATCGAGGGACACCTCCCGCACCACGACGAGACCTTCGAGCAGCGGCAGGTGAGCGACGAGGCCCCGTTCTCGGCGCTGGCGTTCAAGATCGCGACCGACCCGTTCGTCGGAAAGCTGACCTTCTTCCGCGTGTACTCCGGAGTGCTCGCGTCAGGCAGCTACGTCTACAACAGCACCAAGGACAAGCGGGAGCGGATCGGGCGCCTGCTGCAGATGCACGCCAACAAGCGTGACGAGATCCAGGAAGTGCGCGCCGGCGACATCGCCGCCGCGATCGGCCTCCGGGATACCCGGACCGGCGACACGCTCTGCGACGACGAACATCCGATCATTCTCGAGGCCATGAAGTTCCCGGCCCCCGTGATCGACGTCGCCATCGAGCCCAAGACCAAGGCCGACCAGGACAAGCTCGGCATCGCGCTCAACAAGCTGGCCGAGGAGGATCCGACGTTCCGGGTCCACACCGACGCCGAGACCGGCCAGACGATCATCTCCGGGATGGGCGAGCTGCACCTGGAGATCATCGTCGACCGCATGATGCGCGAGTTCAAGGTCGACGCCAACGTCGGCCGGCCGCAGGTCGCCTATCGCGAGACCATCCGCCGGCGGGTGGACAAGGTCGAGGGCAAGTTCATCCGGCAGTCGGGCGGCAAGGGGCAGTACGGGCACGTCGTCATCAACCTGGCTCCCATGGAGGCCGGCCAGGGCTTCCATTTCGAGGACCGGGTCGTAGGCGGCACGGTGCCCAAGGAGTACATTGGCCCGGTCGAGCAGGGCATCAAGGAAGCGCTCGAGAACGGCGTGCTCGCCGGGTACCCCATGGTCGACGTCCGCGTCGAGCTGGTCGACGGGTCGTACCACGAGGTGGACTCGAGCGAGATGGCGTTCAAGATCGCGGGATCGATGGCCTTCAAGGACGGTGCGCAGCGCGCGCACGCCGTGCTCCTGGAGCCCATGATGAAGGTCGAGGTCGTGGTGCCCGAGCAGTACATGGGCGACGTCCTCGGCGACCTCTCGGCGCGGCGCGGCAAGATCGGCGGCATGATGCAGCGCGGCGAGGCGCAGGTGATCGCGGCCACCGTGCCGCTGGCCGAGATGTTCGGGTACTCGACGAAGCTGCGGTCCATGACGCAGGGCCGCGCCGTGTACTCGATGGAGTTTTCGCATTACGACGAGGTGCCGAAGAGCAGGGCCGAAGAGATCGTGAGCAAGGCGAAGGCGTAGGCGGGAGGGGGAGGAGGGCGCTCCGCTCTCAACTCTCAACTCTCAACTCTCAACTCCCCATCATCACCGGACCGTACCAATGGCTAAGGCAAAGTTCGAGCGGACGAAGCCGCACGTGAACGTGGGCACCATCGGCCACGTCGACCACGGGAAGACGACCCTCACCGCCGCGCTGACGAAGATCTCCGCGGACAAGGGCTGGGGCACGAAGTACGTCAGCTACGACGAGGTCGCGAAGGCCTCGGCGGCCCAGGGCCGGCGCGACCCCACGAAGATCCTGACGATCGCGACGTCGCACGTGGAGTACGAGACCAGCAACCGCCACTACGCGCACGTCGACTGCCCCGGCCACGCGGACTACGTCAAGAACATGATCACGGGCGCGGCGCAGATGGACGGCGCCATCCTCGTGGTGTCGGCCGTGGACGGCCCGATGCCGCAGACGCGCGAACACGTGCTGCTCGCCCGCCAGGTGAACGTGCCGTCGATCGTGGTCTTCCTGAACAAGTGCGACCTCGTCGATGATCCGGAACTCCTCGATCTCGTCGAGCTCGAGGTCCGCGAACTGCTCAGCGCCCAGCAGTTCCCCGGCGACGACACCCCGGTCATCCGCGGCTCGGCCATCAAGGCGATCCAGGGCGACCCGCAGTGGGTGGCCAGGATCGAGGAACTGTACAACGCCATCGACACGTTCGTCCCGGAGCCGAAGCGCGAAATCGACAAGCCGTTCCTCATGCCGGTCGAGGACGTCTTCTCGATCACCGGCCGCGGCACCGTGGCCACGGGCCGCATCGACCGCGGCATCGTGAAGACGGGCGAGGAGGTCCAGCTCGTCGGATTCAACGCCGAGAAGAAGACGGTCGTTACCGGCGTCGAGATGTTCCGCAAGCTGCTGGATGAAGGACGCGCGGGCGACAACGTCGGCCTCCTGCTCCGTGGAGTCGACAAGAACGAAATCGAGCGCGGCATGGTGCTGGCCAAGCCGAACTCCATCACGCCCCACACCAAGTTCGACGCCGAAGTCTACGTGCTGAACAAGGACGAGGGCGGCCGCCACACGCCGTTCTTCAACGGCTACCGTCCGCAGTTCTACTTCCGCACCACGGACGTCACGGGCTCGATCCAGCTCCCGGCCGGCACCGAGATGGTGATGCCGGGCGACAACATCCAGATGCAGATCGAACTCATTTCCCCGATCGCCATGGACGAGGGCCTGCGGTTCGCCATCCGCGAGGGTGGGCGCACCGTGGGCGCGGGCGTAGTGACGAAGATCCTGAAGTAACCCTGTCGTGACTCGTGTCTGGTGATTCGTGACCCGGCCCCGCGCCGAGCCCGGATCCCAGCCGAGTCACGAGTCCCGAATCACGAGTCTCGCATATGGCCGGCCGCATCCGCATCCGACTGAAGGCTTTCGACCACGCGGTCATCGACGCCGCCGCGGCGGACATCGTCCGCACGGCCGAGAAGACCGGCGCGCAGGTGTCGGGCCCGATCCCGCTGCCGACCAAGACCCGGCGGTGGACGGTCCTGCGCTCGCCGCACGTGGACAAGAAGTCCCGCGAACAGTTCGAGCTCAAGACGCACAAGCGCGTGATCGACATTCTCGATTCGCGCGCCCAGACCGTCGACGCGCTGACCAAGCTCGACCTGCCCTCGGGTGTCGACGTGGAGATCAAGGTGCAGTGAGACCGTTGAGAGTTGGGAGCAATGAGGTGTGAGTCCCTTCACGCTTCACCACTCCAAACTCGCAACACGCAACTCTCAACCGAGTTCAAGAATGCTAGGACTGATTGGCCGAAAAGTCGGCATGACGCAGGTCTTCAACGACCAGGGACACCAGGTGCCGTGCACCGTGGTGGAGGCGAAGCCCAACCCGGTCGTGAAGGTGATCGCGGGGGAACGGGCCAAGCCCGGCTACCGCGCGATCGAGCTCGGGTACGGAGCCCAGGTGAGCCGCCGCGTCAGCAGGAAGGGCGAAGGGAGTCCCCGCGGCCGGCGCGCCACGCTGGCCGAGGCGAAGCATGCCGCCAAGGCGGGCCTCGACACCGTGCCGCGCGCCCTCCGCGCCTTCCGGCTCGATGACATGCCGGCGAGCGCCAACCTGCCCGAGTACAAGGCCGGCGACGCGATCGACGTCTCGATCTTCGCCCCCGGCGAGCTGGTGAAGGTCACCGGCACGAGCAAGGGGCGCGGGTTCCAGGGCGTCGTGAAGCGCCACGGGATCGGCGGCGGTCCCAACACGCACGGCAACACGAAGCACCGCCGGCCCGGGTCCGTCGGCGCCGGCACCGATCCGTCGCGCGTGATCAAGGGCAAGCGGATGCCCGGCCATCACGGCGCGGCCCGCCATACCCAGATCAACCTCCGCGTCGAGAAGATCGACGCCGAGCGCCACCTGATCTACATCCGCGGCGCGGTCGCCGGCCCCACCAACGGGCTCGTCCTCGTCCGCAAGCAGCAAGGCTGACCATGTCCGACACGACCTTTCAGGCCGCGGCCTACACGGCGCTGGGCACCCCGCGCGACCCGGTGGGCCTGCCGCCGGCGCTCTTCGACGGCACCGTCAACATGCCGGTGATGCACCGCGTGGTCACGGCCTATCTCGCCAATCAGCGCGAGGGGAACGCCAAGACCAAGACGCGCGGCTTCGTCACCGGCGGCAACCAGAAGCCGTGGCGGCAGAAGGGGACCGGGCGCGCCCGCCAGGGCTCCACGCGGTCGCCCCTCTGGCCGGGCGGCGGTACGGTGTTCGGGCCCATCCCGCGTGACTACGACCAGCGCGTGCCCAGGAAGATGAAGGCGCTCGCCCGCAAGAGCGCGCTGAACGCGCGCGCGCGGGAGAACTCGATCTTCATCATCGACCGCTTCGCGTACGAGGCGCCGAAGACCAGGGTGCTGGCCGGGCTGCTCGAGCGCCTGGGAGTGGACGGACAGAAGGTGCTGATCCTTACCGATGGGACCAAGCCGAACGTCCACCTCAGCGCGCGGAACCTGCCGCGGGTCGAGGTGCTCCCCTACGCGGATGTCTCCACGTATCACCTCCTCTGGTCGGACGTCGTGCTGATCGAGGCGGGCGCCATCGGGCACTCGCTGGCCCCCGTGGCCGAGAAGGACGCCGCGCCGCGCGCCCGCAAGGCCGCCGCCGAACCAC
>JABWBJ010000091.1 GCA_013360595.1 Gemmatimonadaceae bacterium
CCCGGCGCCGCCAACGTGGGGACTCCGGGATCCCGCGCTGGCGAGCGGTTGGCGGTGCAGCCTGGTGGAGTATGCGGCGCGGGGGCTCGCCGAGTACCTCGGCATCCAGTCCACCCGCGCGGGAGCGCGAATCGCGGGCGACCCGTGGCGACCCCTGTGCGTCCGCCTGGTCGTAGGCACGAACACCGGCTCGACCGGCCTGCCCGGCGACTGGATGGTCATCTTCGATCTCGCGCCTGACGAATCGGCCTACGTCGTGATCGACCGGCAGACCGGCGGGCTCGGCGGGGTGTTGCTTTCGCACGCGGCGGGACGCGGCGGGCCGGCCGATCGATTGCCACGCTGCACCGAATAGCCCGCGAGCGGGCGATCGCCTGCGTTGCAGTGCTTCACCCCGCGTTGTGAGGATGAAGGACGCGGCCGGCGCTGCGGCACCCGTGTCGACGACGGGAACGCGCCGTCCACGCCTTCCCACCCTGAGAGGGGTTGACAGCTGACCACCATGGCGATATGGTTGGCCCATATGAAGACTACGGTCGATATTGCCGACCAGCTGTTCGAGGGAGCCCGCCGGCTGGCCGCGCGGGAGGGGACGACCCTGCGCGCGCTGATCGAGGAGGGCTTGCGGGCCGTACTGCTCAGTCGCCGCGCCGCCCCGAAGGGGTTCGTACTGCGCGACGCGTCGTTCGCGGGCGACGGCGTCGCGCCGGGCGTTCGCCTCGACGACTGGACCCAGGTGCGGACGCTGATCTACGAGGACCGCGGCGGGTGATCGCGGTCGACACCAACGTCCTGGTGGCGGCGCATCGTCTTGATGCGCCGTTCTCGGAGTCGGCGCGGCGGACGCTCGGCACCCTCTCCGCCGGTCCGGCGCCATGGGCGATTCCGTGGCCGTGCGTCCACGAGTTCCTGGCGATCGTGACGCACCCGCGGATCTTCCGCACGCCGACGCCGATCGAGCAGGCGTGCGACCAGGTGCAGGCGTGGATGGAGTCGCCGTCCCTGCTGCTGCTCGCCGAGGACGCCGAGTTGTACTGGCCGGCGCTTCACCGCTCGGTGTCCGCGTCGAGGATCGCGGGGCCGCGCGTCCATGACGCCCGGATCGCGACGCTCTGCCTGACGCACGGCGTTTCCGAGCTGTTGACGGCCGACCGCGACTTCAGCCGCTTTCCGGCACTGGCGACGCGGAACCCGCTGGTCTGACGGACAGGGCGGGATTCGAACCCGCGAGTGAGTTGCCCCACCACACGCTTTCCAGGCGTGCGCCTTAAGCCACTCGGCCACCTGTCCCTGGGGGAGGGTTCGGGGTTCAGGGTTCGGGGTACAGGTGCCCCCTGAACCCCGAACCCTGAACCCCGCACCCTGATCACCACGGACAGGGTGGGATTCGAACCCACGATACCGTTACCGGTATACCGGTTTTCGAGACCGGCTCCTTCAGCCACTCGGACACCTGTCCAACTGAGCCAAGTAACGTATTCACAGCAAAATAGACAGGCAAGCCCGCAGCAGTTCTGCGGCGCACGCTTCCCGCATTCCCCCGACACCGCTGTATTGGGCGCCCGATCGATCGGTCCACCGCCGCACCCGACATTGCCGTCTGCGCCAACACAGCCGCCGCCGAGCCCGAGCCCCCAGTGAGACGACTTGCCATTGCCCTCCTGCTGCCCGCCCTGGCGTCCTGCCTCCACACCAACGCCACGCTACTCGATCCGTCGCGTCCCAGGCGACCGGCGGTGCCGCCTGGCCTGGTGCGCATCTACCTCACGCCGGACGATGTGAAGGCCCGGTACGAGGAGATCGCACTCCTGCATTCGCGCGGTGATGCCGATTGGACCGACGAGCGCGCCATGCTCGAGTCGATGCGCGGGGAGGCCGGCCGCCTCGGCGCCAACGGCGTCATCCTCAACACGATCAGGGAACCGAGCGGCGCCGAGCGTGTCGCCGGCGCGGTCCTGGGCACTCCCACGCAGCGGAAGGGGCGCGCGGTCGCGATCTTCGTGTTCCCCGACACGGCCCGATGGCAGCCGGTCGTCCTGGCCAGACCAGATCGTCTTCGGCCCGAGCCACAGCCTTTACAGAGACAGAAGTCCCCTGGCCTCGCCTTCAGCCTGTCACTCGGAGCGACCCTCGTTCCGCTGCTGGCGGGAAGCGCGGGCGACAACGGCTGGCTGGCGTTCTCGGGCATCATGATCGGCCCGGCCGCCGGGCACTTCTATGCCGGGCAGCCGCGCCGGGCGTTAGGCGGCCTGCTCGTGCGGGCGGCCACGTTCGCGCTCACCGCGGCGAGCATCCGCGCCAGCGACCGCTGGTACGACCAGACCGGACTCGCCATGGCCGGGGCGATCCTCATGGTCACCGAAGCGGTCGTCGACGTCGCCGCGGCGCCGATGTCCGCGCGGCGGACCAATGAACGAACGCCGGAGCGCTTCGCGACCGCGACGTCGCCGTCACGAGTCCGGTCACTGGGATCGCTTGCGTGCGCACCGTTCTGTCCGCCCTGATGGGAATGCCCATGTCGTCTCCGCCAGAACGCACGCAGAAGGCACGTCCTGGCGCTGCCCCATGCTGAACGCGCGGCGGAGACCCGGGACCGCCCCGTGACTCCGCCGCCGTTCGTCAGCGGATCACGGAACGCGCACCACCTGAACCAGCGTGGTACACTGCACCCAACCGACGACAACGTCCGCGAAGTCGGGACGAATCGCCGGGAAGAACCGGTACACCTGACCCGACTGCAGGTCGAGGAGACCGTGGACGCTGGTGTTCGCCACGAGGTCAACGGTCGCCATGCCGTTCGACGGCACGATCTGCAGGGCGCCGCCGTTGACGGTGTAGGCAGCGATGTGCTGCCGCTGCCCGGCATCGCCGAAGTAGACCGTGACGTTCGACGACACGACCGCGCGCTCGCCCGTTCCTGCCGTGTACGGGGGGGTGATGCAGTCCTGGCCACCCCAGTTCCCCTGAGTGATGGCGGCAGTGGTTGGCGCGCCACCCCAGCTCCCGAATCGCGTCGCGACGGTTCCGCTGGCGCCGGTCGGTCCAGCCGGCCCTGTCGGTCCGGCGGGACCCGTCGGGCCGGTAGGACCCGTGGGCCCAGTGGGCCCGGTCGCTCCCGTGGCACCCGTGGCACCGGCCGGTCCGGTTGCGCCGTCGGCGCCGACGCATCCGGCGCTGACCGCAACCAGGGCCGCGACCAGGGCCCGTCGTATTCCGGTTTGATTCATGAGGTCCTCTGGAGAAGGTGACCTGCAGGCGAAGGCCCCGGGCGCGTGCTCCGGTGCCGGCGGGCGCGAGGATATGCACCGCCGCCTGACCGGGCACAAGGCGCGGCACGACCCGAATGCTGGCGAGGGGGGGGTTGGGGGCGCGCTGGGTCCTACCGCTTCTCCCCGAAGAACTGCCGGAGGAGGCTGCCACATTCGTCGGCCAGCACCCCTGGCACCACCTCGGGCCGGTGATTGAGCCTCGGGTGCCGAAGGAGATCCGACACGCTCCCCGCCATGCCCGCCTTGTCATCCCAGGCGCCAAAGGTCACGCGATCCAGGCGCGCCAGGACGATCGCGCCGGCACACATGGCGCACGGCTCGAGCGTCACGAACAGCTCACAGCCGCCAAGCCGCCACGACCCGAGTGAACGCGCGGCCTCCCGGATCGCCACCATCTCCGCGTGCGCCGTCGGATCCTGGTCGCGCACCGTGCGATTCGATCCCCGGCCGATGATCGCGCCGTCCTTCACGACCACCGCACCGACGGGGACGTCTCCGGCCGGCGCCGCGTCCGACGCGAGCCGCAGCGCCTCGCGCATGAACTCGCGGGTCACGTCTTCACGAACTGAATGGCATCGCCGGCCACGTCGGCGACGATCCGATCGCCATCGGTGAACCGGCCCTCCAGCACCGCCAGGGCCAGCGGGTTCTGGATCAGGCGCTGAATCGCCCGCTTGAGCGGCCGGGCGCCGAAGGCCGGATCGTAGCCTTCTTCCGCCAGGCGCGCCTTGGCGGCGTCGGTCACTTCGAGCGTCAGGGACTTCTCCGCCAGCAGCTTCCGCAGCCGGGTCAGCTGCAGCTCCACGATCGCGCCGATCTGTTCCATGCCTAACGGGTGGAAGATGATGATGTCGTCCACCCGGTTGAGGAACTCGGGCTTGAAGGTCTGCCGCAGCGCGCCGAGCACGTGCCCTTCCACCAGGCTCGCGTCGGCGCCGGCGTGCTCGAGGATGAACGAGGACCCGACGTTCGAGGTCATGATGATCACGACGTTCCGGAAATCCACCGTCCGCCCCTGCGAGTCCGTGAGCCGGCCGTCATCCAGGATCTGCAGCAGGATGTTGAACACGTCCGGATGCGCCTTTTCGATCTCGTCGAACAGCACGACCTGGTACGGGCGGCGGCGCACGGCCTCCGTCAGCTGCCCCCCTTCCTCGTAGCCGACGTAGCCCGGCGGCGCGCCGATGAGCCGCGCCACGGCGTGCTTCTCCATGTACTCGGACATGTCGATGCGCACCATGGCCTGCTCGTCATCGAACAGGAACTCGGCCAGGGCCCGCGCGGTCTCGGTCTTCCCGACGCCCGTGGGCCCGAGGAAGATGAAGGAACCGATCGGCCGGTTGGGATCCTGCAGCCCCGCGCGTGAGCGCCGCACCGCGTTGGAGACCGCCTCCACCGCCTCGCGCTGGCCGATGACCCGCCGTGCGAGCTCCTGCTCGAGCTTCGCCAGCCGCTCCTTCTCGCTCTCCATCATGCGCGTCACGGGGATGCCCGTCCACCGCGCGACGATCTCGGCGATATCGTCGGCCGTGACCTCTTCCTTGAGGAACCGCGCGTGTCCGCCCTGCTTCGACGCCAGGGCCTGCTCGGCCTCCCTGAGGCGCCCCTCCAGGTTCGGGATCCGGCCGTACGTGATCTCGGCGGCCTTGCCGAGATCGCCGGCGCGGGTCGCCTGCTCGGCCTCGATCCGCGCCGCCTCCAGGTCGGCCTTGATCTGACCGACGGCGCCCAGCGTCTCCTTCTCGCGCTGCCACTGCGCCTTCAACCCCGACGCCTTCTCCCGCTCCTCGGCCAGGTCCTTCTCGAGGGCCTGCCGTCGCGCGACGGCCTCGGGGTCCTTCTCCTTCTGCAGCGCCTGCCGTTCGATCTCCATGCGCACGATCCGGCGCTCCACCTCGTCGATCTCCTGCGGCATGGAGTCGATCTCGATGCGGAGGCGCGACGCGGCCTCGTCCACCAGGTCGATGGCCTTGTCCGGGAGAAAGCGGTCGCCGATGTAGCGGTTGGAGAGCGTCGCCGCCGCCACGATGGCGCCGTCGGTCACCCGCACGCCGTGGTGCGCCTCGTAGCGCTCCTTGAGGCCACGCAGAATCGCGATCGTGTTCTCGACCGTGGGTTCGCCGATGTACACGGGCTGGAATCGCCGCTCGAGCGCCGGATCCTTCTCGACGTGCTTCCGGTACTCGTCGAGCGTGGTGGCGCCGATCACCCGCAGCTCCCCGCGCGCCAGCATCGGCTTGAGCATGTTGCCGGCGTCCATCGCCCCCTCGGCCTTCCCGGCGCCCACCAGCGTGTGGAGCTCATCGATGAAGACGATGAACGCCCCCTGGGATTCCGTGATCTCCTTCAGGACCGCCTTGAGCCGTTCCTCGAACTCACCGCGGAACTTGGCGCCGGCAATGAGCGCGCCCAGGTCGAGCTGGATCAGCCGCTTGTTCTTGAGCCCTTCGGGGACGTCGCCGTTCACGATGCGCTGCGCGAGCCCTTCGGCGATCGCCGTCTTGCCGACGCCGGGCTCGCCGATGACGACCGGGTTGTTCTTGGTCCGCCGCGAGAGCACCTGCATCACGCGCCGGATCTCCTCGTCGCGCCCGATGACCGGATCCAGCTTGCCCTTCCGCGCCGACTCGGTCAGGTCGCGGGTGAAGCGCTGGAGGGCCCGGTACGCGTCCTCGGGCGTCTGGTCCGTCACCTTGTGCGCCCCGCGCACGGCCTTGAGCGCCTCCAGCAGCGCCCCCCGGTCCGCCCCGACGGCGCCGAGCAACGCCCGGCTCTCCGCCCCCTTCGTGTCGGCCAGCGCCAGCAGCAGATGCTCGGTCGAGACGTAATCGTCGCCTAACGTCCTGGCCTCTTCCTCGGCGCGGTCGATGACCTGGTTGAGCTCGCGCGACAGGCTGGGCTGCGCCCCCGTCTGCTTCGGGTAACGGCCGACCTCCCGCTCGATGCCCTCGCGGAGCTGGCCGACGTTGACGCCGATCTTCTGGAGGATCGGAACGACGATGCTCTCCTCCTGCGCCAGGAGGGCATGGAGGAGATGGAGGTCGTAGACGAGCGGGTTGCCGTTCCTGCGGGCCGTGCCGAGCGCGTCGTTCAACGCCTCGGTGGACTTGACGGTCAGACGGTCGGGATTGATCAAGGTTGAGCGCTGAACGTTCGGGGTGGCTGATGACTCACACTAATCACTGCCCTCCCCTCGGCATCCGCAATGCCAGTGTGAGCCCGCCGAATTGACCGGATACCCTCGTGCAACCGACGCGCTCTGGCAGGGTATTCGGGTGCGCTGCCATCCCGGCGCTTGCCGCATACTCAGCTTCTCGATAGGCTCTCCCCCCATGTCCGTCAGGCAAAACCCCTGGCCCCTGTTCCTGCTCGGCCTCGCGCTGGGCGGCTGCCGTCAGGACCCGGTGTTCATTGAGATGAGCGACTCGACGTTCGTGCGTACGATGGTCGCGCTCCGACAGCTGCCGGTCGGGACCACGGACCAGCTGGGGCGCGCGCGCAAGCGCGACTCGATTCTCGCCGCGTTCGGCGTGACCGGCGCGCAGGTCGAGTCCACGGCCGTGCGCCTGGCGAGCGATCCCGCGCGCGCGGCGCTGATCTGGCAGGCGATCGAGAACCCGGTGAATACGGCCCCGATACCGCCCTGAACGTCGAAGGGCGGGCTCCATTGCGGACCCCGCCCCGCCACGTGCCGCCGGCGCCGGCTACTTGCGGATCGTCATCTTGCGCGTGATCGGCGACCCGTTCACCTCGAGCCGGTACGAATAGATCCCGGACGCCGCTTCCCGGTCGGTGCCCCGCACCTTGCCATCCCAGTACGCCGTGTACTCGCCGCAGGTGAGGAATATGTTCTCCACCACCTGGCCGGGACTCGCTCCCCCTTCGAGCACGGGGGTTGCCACCTGCTGCGCCAGCACGTTGAACACACGCAGGCTCACGCGATACTGACGGCTCGGGTCGACGCAGTTGGGATAGCCGCCGATCGAGAACGCAATGCGGGTCTCGTCGATGAACGGATTCGGGTAATTCTGCCTCAGTTCCGAACCCGTGCGGCTATCGCGGCTTGACTGCGAACCCTGAGCCGGCACGGTGGCCGGCAACAACAGGAGAGCTGGCACGAGGACTCGTGCCGCCCACGACTGCATCATGTGACTGCTCCGGACTGACTGAAGAGGGACGCTCAGAAATCTCCTGTCACTGGTGGCCCCACCGCCTTCCTCCGCGAAACTAGGAATCGGCTACCGACCTGTCAAGCAAGGAGTTACGCCGCGGAAGCCCGCCATACCCGACCCGTCGCCCGGCGTTCCGTATGCCGCGTCCGGTCACAGTACTCCAGGAACGGGATGAGGTACTTGCGCGACACTCCGAGCACTTCGCGGAGCTCGGACGGGCTGTACTCACGTCCCGGCGTCATCCCGCCCCGGAGCCGATCGAGCAGCCCGTCGACCGCTTTCGCTGCATAAAACCTGCCAGGTTCGACGGCGATCACCTTCCCTTCCCGTTCCAGCAGCCGAAGCACCGGGACGGGGTCGCGCCCATGCCGCTGACCCAATTCCTCGATGGCGGGGGGCTCTGCTCCGGAACGCTCAAGCTCCGACAGCAGGCTGTCGCGAAAGGCCTCGTCTGCCGCCGACAGCCTCGGTTGCCACCCCGCCAGCGCGACCAGGGCACCGCGACGTTCCACGCGCTCCGCGGCGACGAGCTGCACGAGCGCGCGGTCGACGAGTTCGGGGGCGGCCCGGACCTGCGCGGGCAGCGTGGCGGCCGCCAGGCCGTCCGACAGTGGATCCCTGGCGTGCGCGCGCGCGAGCTCGGCGGCGATTTCGTCGACGACCTGAGCGACAACCTCCGGGGAGTACACGCGGCTTCCGGCGCGTATCCCGAGTCGCTCGTCGCGCAGCAGAAGGTCGAGTGCCGCCGCGGTGAGCCCCGTGCGGACCCCAAGGGGAGTCTCGGGGGCACCGTCCCGTCCAGCCTCCGAAAGCAGCCTCGCGACCGCCGCCGGACCGGGAGCGACCCAGGGCCATGGCGCCGCCCGGCGCCGCG
>JABWBJ010000092.1 GCA_013360595.1 Gemmatimonadaceae bacterium
CTCGGCCAGCGGACCGTGGCGCGCGTCGTTCGCCCGACCGAGGCGTGGGACGTGCCGGCCGCCGTCTACCGGGATCGGGGGCTCCCGGTGCCTGACGAGCGCTGGCGGCCGGGGCTCCTGGACCTGCCCGCGATCGAGCTGAACGACCGCACGATCGTCTATGCCGCCCCCGACAGCGGGGTGCTGGCCGATACCACCCACGCCGTGCCGGGCTCGGTGCGGATCCCGCGCGCCGACCTCCGCGCCATCATCGGCAGCGTCCGGCCCGGTATGCCGGTGTACTTCTACCGGTGAGCGGCGTGGCTGGCGGTCGGCGTCTGGCGCGCCTGGCGCCCGTGTTCCTGGCGACAGCGATCACGGCATGGCTGGCCTTCGAGACCGTGCAGGCCCGCTTCCGGCGCGACGTCGCGCGCATCGTCTTCAACGACAACCTCGAGCTCCTGGAGCAGGTCCGCCGGCACGCCGGCGCCGAGCACGACTCGCTGGAGGCGCTGCTCACGCTCCATCCGGCCCCGCACCCCGCGGCCGCCATCGTGATCTCCGTGAACGACAACCGGCTCTGGTACCGACTCGGCGACTCCGTGGCGTTCGAGGCGCGCGTGGCCACCGGAAGCGGCAAGACGCTGGTCCGGGGGCCCGGCGGATCGCGATGGAAGTTCGACACGCCGCGCGGCCGGCTCACCGTCATCGGCAAGGACGCCAATCCCGATTGGGTGCCGCCGGACTGGCACTACGTGGAAGAGGCAGCCCGGCGGGGCCTCCGCCTGACGAGGCTCGTGCGCGGCCGGTCCATCGACGCCGGCGACGGCACCACGATCACCGTCGCCGGGAATGACGTCGTCCGCCGCTTCGGCAACGGCCGCACGGTCCCGTTCACCGTCTCCAGCGGCAAGGAGATCGTCGTGGCCGGCCAGATGATCATCCCGCCGTTCGGGACCAACCAGCGACGCTACCGCGGCGTGCTCGGCACGCACCGCCTGATCCTCGGCGACGGCTACGCCATACACGGCACCAACGTGCCCAGCTCGATCGGTCGGTCCGTGAGCCACGGTTGCGTTCGCCTGCGGAACGAAGACATTGCGCGGCTGTGGGAAATGGTTGCGGTTGGCACCCCGGTTTACATCTACTGATCCGGCGAATCCCCGACGGAACTCCGCCCCCGGTTCGGGCAGCTTTCACCGAGTTGAGACCGGACCATCCTTGCGCCCGCGCGTGCCGCGCGGGCGCGTCGCGCGAATGGGGTCGGCCGGTCAATGTCCTCACTGCCCTCGTCCACATGAGCCATCGAAGCGCGTTGGCGATTCCCGCAGGCAGCATCGCCCTGGCCCTGGCGCTCGTCCTGGGAGGCTCGGCCGCGCCCGTTGGGGCGCGTGAACGAGGGAGCACGCCCGCGGATTCGGTGGCGGAGCCCGTCTTCGACCGGGACACCCTCGCCGGCCGGAGCGGGAAGCTGTGGATCAGACTCGTGACCAGCGAACACCCGAGCGGGCTCCGGACGCTCACGCGTCTCTTTGGCGACAGCGCCGCGCGCACTCCGGGCGTGTACACGGCGCTCGACGGGCGGGCGCGCCCGTTCACCTTTGCGCACCTCGTGCCGTTCTCTGCCAAGGAGCGCGGCCAGATCCGCGGCTACCGCCTGGGGGCCTGGCCGTCCGAGCTCCGCCGGGCCGTCGCCTCGCGCTACGCAAACCCGCCGGGGTTCATCGAGGTCACGCGCGACAACCAGGAGACGCGGGTTTCGGAACACTTCCGGCTGAAAGACTTCCTGACGAAGGACCAGCACGCCACCTGGCCGAAGTACCTGGCGCTCCGCGAACCACTGGTCGACAAACTCGAACTCGTGATCGCCGCCCTCGGGGAGCGCGGGATCGCGGTGAGCCGCATGGCGGTGATGTCCGGCTTCCGGACGCCGCAGTACAACCAGCGCGGCGTGGGCGCCGGCGGCCGCGCCCCTGACAGCCGGCACCAGTACGGTGACGCCGCCGACGTCTACGTCGACAATGACGGCGACGGCCGCATGGATGACCTCAACCGGGACGGCAGGGTGTCGATCGCCGACGCGAGGCTTCTGGCCGCCGTCGTGGATCAGGTCGAGCAGCGGCACGGCGACCTGACGGGAGGGGTCGGCATCTATGCCGCCAACAGCGTCCACGGTCCCTTCGTGCACGTGGACGTTCGGGGGACGAGAGCCCGCTGGTAGGTCGAAAGGCCAGGAGGCGGAACGAAGCCCCTCCGGTGAACGGCGTCGCCCTATCCTTGCCTCGCGTCGCCCATCTCGCGGCCGTCTGACGTCTCGTCGCCCAGAGCCATCCGAGCGAGCTGGATCACACCGGCCAGGACCAGCGCGAACAGCACGATCGAGGAGATGCGCCAGGTGAAGATGCTGGCCACGATGCCGGGCCAGTCGGCGAACGCGGCCCGCGTCGACCCGAGCGGTTCACGGTGGATGGCGATGAGTCCGAGGCTGGTCAGCGATTCGGCAGCCGCCTCGATCGCCGCGAAGAGGGGCGCCCGCCAGACCCACCGGCGCACCGTGAAGTTGCCCAGGTGGAGCGTGACCATGCCGAAGAGCACGACAAACCCCACGGCGAAGCTCGCCACCAGAAGGGCCGCATTGGCGCCGGCGAGCGACAGGGCCAGCGCCCGATAGACCCGAAGCACGACGCCGGTCACCACCGCCATCTCCAGCACGGAGAACGAGAGGCGCCGGAACGCGCGCGCCTCGTCGAGCTTGAAGGCGACCGTCTTGACCGGGAAGAAGCCTGGCATGGCGATCGGTCCGGTTTGGGGGCCACTGAGACTTAACCAGGACCCCGGCTCCCTGGTTGTGACCTACGGCACGGACAGCCGGGCGGCGAGCCACGCCGCGCTGGCGGCCGCGTGGCGCCGCCAGTAGTCCCAGCTGTGCCCGCCAGCGTGCTCCCTGTATTCAAGAGGGACCCCGATCCGGGCGAGCGCGTCACGGAAGTACCGGCTCTGGTTCACGTAGTCATCGTCGGTGCCGCAGTCCGCCATGAGCGCCGGCATGAGCTCCGGCGCGCGGGCCCGCAGCCGTGCCGCAAGGCTGGCGGGATCGCGCGCTGCCCACGCGATGCTGTCGCGGCCGAAGACCGGCGACACGAGGCTCCACAGGCTGCGTCCGTACGACGCGTGAACGCTGTCGATGACGAAACGCCCCGGAGGCACGGGGCGGCGCGTGGTCCCCTGCGCCGGCGCCAGCAGGCCCGCGTGACTCGCGGCAGCCGCGAAGACGTCGGGGTACCGGAGCGCCAGCGAGACGGCGCCGTAGCCTCCCATGGAGAGTCCCGCGATCCCGCGATGCCGCCGGTCGGCAAGCGTGCGGAACGCCGAGTCGACGAAGCCCACGAGGTCGCGTGCGATGTAGTCGTCGTAGTGCGGCCAGGGGACGCAATAGCTGTCGGCAGGTTCAGCGCCAGCCGGCCGGCCGCGGCGGCACGCCTGGTAGTCGCCGAGGACGTTCCAGGTCGAGTAGAAGCCGTCATCGCCGTCGGGCATGACGACGATCATCTCGGGTGTTCCAGCGGCGGTCAGTGAATCGAGCGTGGCGCCGAGCCGGCCCTGGATGAGCCAGTTGTCCTCGTCCCCGAAGGCGCCGTGCAGGTAGTACGCGACGGGAAACCGGCGCCGGGGCTGCTCTGCGTATGAGGGAGGCAGCCAGACCGTCATGCGCTTCCGGATTCCCAGGGCCTGTGACCAGAAGGTGGTAGAGGATGCGGTACCGCGTCGGGCTGTCTGCTGCGGCCTGGCCGCGGTACGGCCTGGGAGGATGCGGGGACCAGCGCGAGTCCCAGCAGCCGCCCCAGCAGGAGCCCCAGCCCCAGCCCCAGCAGCAGCCCCAGCCCCAGCACCAGCACCAGCACCAGCACCAGCACCAGCAGCAGCACCAGCCTCCAGTATCAGCCCCAGTAGGCAGCACGCAGCACCCAGCCAGCTCCGAGCTACCGCGCCTTCGCGAGGCACTCGATCTCGACCCGCGCATTGAGCGCCAGCCCGTTGGCGCCGAGCGCGCTCCGGGCCGGCTTGTTCCCCGGGAAGTACGTCGCGTACACCTCGTTCATCGCGTCCCACTCTCTCATGTCCGCAAGCATCACCGTGCACTTGAAGACCCGGTCCATCGACGACCCCGACTTCTCGAGCACGTCCTTGATGTTCTCCATGGTCTGCCGCGTTTCCGCCTGGATCCCGCCGGGGACGACCCCTCCCTGCGCGTTCGCCGACGTGCCGATCTGTCCGGCGAGGTAGAGCACGTCACCCACCTGCACCGCCGGCGTGAACGGGCGGGTCGGCCGGCCGTACGGCATGTGGTACGTGATGCCGTTGACCGTCTCTTTCAACGCCCCAGCCTGGCTGGCGGCGGACGGCCGGCTGATGGCGGACGCGCCCGAGTCGGCCGTCCGGGTGAACCAGATGATCAGCACGATGACGACCAGAAACGCGAAGAGCAGCCGGCGGAGCGACATGGGGGCATCCCGGGATGGTGGACCCCATAAGCGTAGAGCGGCGACCGCGAAGGGCAAGAACCCGTCGGGATCCTCGTCGCGACCTGCACTCGACGCCTGGCGCTCGGCGCTCGGCGCTCGACGCTCGACGCTCGGCGCTCGACGCTCGGCGCTCGGCGCTACCGGATCCGGTGGAACAGCCTCCCCCACCGGATGTCGGTGAGCGCCGGGAGTGGCCGGTCAGAGTCCGCGTTCCACGAGTAGTACACGAACATCGGGCGCCCCCGGAAGTTCTCCCGCGGGACGATCCCCCAGTACCGGCTGTCCTTCGACTGATACCGGTTGTCGCCCATCATGAAGTAGTACCGGGGCGGAATCACCAGTGGCCCCCAGTGGTCATGCGTCGGCTGCTCCGGCGCGGCCCCGAATCGGGACTCGCGCAGCGCGTACGGCTTCTGCCAGTCGAAGAGAAACGACACTTCGTCCGGATCTCCCACGGGACTCTGGTCGCCGTACCCCTGCGTCTGCTCGACGCCGTTCACGTAGAGACGGCCGGCTCGCATGTACAGCGTGTCGCCCGGGAGGCCGACGACCCGCTTCACCAGCGTCGGCGTGGGATCCTCGGGCTGGTCCACCTGGACCGGCGACTTGAACACCGCGATGTCGTAGCGCCTGGGCTCCGAATACCCGGGCAGGTTGACGTTCGTGAAGGGAACGTGCGGGCCGTACACCAGCTTGTTCACGAACAGCCAGTCCCCGACGAGCAGGGCGGGGACCATGCTTGGCGACGGAATCCGGTAGGCCTCGATGAGGAAGGTGCGCAGAAAGAGGAACAGCAGCACGGCGCCGCCGATTCCCTTCACGTTCTCCCAGAGCGTCGCGCGTGGCTTGCCCGGCTTGCCACCCTCGCGGACCGCCGCGACGGTGCTCTTCGGCTTCGCGGGCGGAGCGGCAACCTTCTGCTTCTTCCGGCGACTGGCGGCCATTCGGGTCGGGACGAGGAACGCCCGGTGACGGGCAACGGAGGCGGCAATCTAACTACGCCCGCGCGCCGTCCGGGTTGCACGGGCCCAAAGCAAAGGCGCGCCCCGGTGGGACGCGCCTCTGGCAGCCACGCCGTCCGGACCTAGCTGAGGTGCTTGCTCACCAGCTTGGTCATGTCGAACATGGACACCTGGTTCTTGCCGCCGAAGACCACCTTGAGGTTGGCATCGGCGTTGATCATGCGGCGGTTCTTCGAGTCCTGGAGCTTGTTCTTCTTGATGTAGTCCCAGATGGACTTGGCGACCTGCGAACGCGGCCGCGCCTTCGGACCGATCACCGCGGCCAGCGCGGCGCTCGGCGTCATCGGCTTCATGAACGCTGGATTCGGCTTCCGCTTGGACTTCTTCTTCGCCGGAGCCTTCTTCGCCTTCGCCTTCGGCTTTGCGGCCTTCTTCCTGGCCTTTTTCTTCGCCGCCATCGTGGTTCTCCTGGGCTATTGGGTCGTTGCTCGTGAGCACTACCGCGCGAACTGACGCGCAAAAGCTAAAGTGACCCGGGCGTGGCGCAATAGGGAAATCGTTTTTCCACTCTGAGCGGCACCCGGGGCACGCTCGGTATCGCGCGCCGCCCGGGATGCCCCGGGTGCCTACGATTCGCCTCGCCCGGCGCCCGCGCGCGCGCCGATCGCCTGCGACCGGCGCCGCTCCCAGGCGTGCCATCCCGACTTCATCTCGCCGGTCCAGTCGGGCAGCATCAGGGAGATCGCGATGTACTCGGCCGCCACCGCCAGTTCCACGAAGGCCGCCACCCGGAAGGGGACCGCCGTCAGGCCCGTGAAGAGCAGGACCGCGCTCACGGCCAGGAAGACGCCGGAGGACTTCGCCGACAGGGTATGGTACCCCAGGAGCCGCCGGAACCGGAGCAGGCCCCAGGCGTTAGGTATGACCAGGGCCGCCAGCACCAGGGCGAAGAACCCGGCCTCCCGCCGCATGGTGTCCGGCCAGAGGAGCGTGGCGCCGGCGAACGACACCAGCGCGATGAGGAGATCGGCCCAGCTGTCGAGCAGGCGCCCGGTCTCCGACGACGCTCCCAGCCGCCGGGCCAGCGCCCCGTCGAGCACGTCGCTCAGCAGAGCGGCGATCGCCAGCCACAGGAACAGCCGCTCGTTCCCGACCGCGGCGAGGTACAGGAGCACCGGCGCCGAACAGATCCTGAATATCGTCAGCGCGAGGGGAATCGAGCGCACGGATGACCAGAGCATGCCGTCGCTCACTGGACCCGGACGATTCCGAGGCCGATCTGCGCGGGCGCCATGCCGCCTGCCGCCGTGCGGATGGCCAGCGCCTGCGGTCCGGTCTGTGTCCCCGAAATCTCCCAGGTGACGAAGCTTCCGCCCCGCAGCTGGCTGACGTCCCCCGCCCCGGGCGAGATCGTGCCGTAGCTCACCGCCCGCGTCATCAGCGGCCACGCGAGCGGGAAGGGGGTCGCGCCGCCCCCCGTGGTGATGAACCGGCTCATGCTGTCGAACAGGTCACGGCTGTTCCAGCTCTCGAGCTTGAGCCGCGGATCCACGATCAGCGACCCGGGATAGTTGTCCGCCGCCGACGCGAGCGAGAACATCCCGAACAGCTCCGCGAACGACCGTCCCGTCTTCGATTCCACGTTCGCCACCCCGTGGTCGTTCTGGACCTTCACGATCGACGACAGGAACGACGGCTCGCTCGCCCCGTACGCGTCGGTCACGTAGCGCATGAACGACCAGGAGCTCCCATAGATCACCTGGTCGCTGTTGTCGAGGATCGACTTCCCTTCCGACGCCTGGTAGTGCTCGTAGAGGAACCCGAAGTGGTGCAGGATCCCTTCCGCCGGGTCCGGGCAGGCGCCGCCGGCGGGCGCATAGTCGCACTGGGGACCGTCGAGCCACCCCAGATCCTGCCGGGCCTGCCGGCGATACATGCCGCGGGCCCAGATCTCGCTCGCCTGCTGCGCGGTGGCCTCCTCCAGCCAGACGTCCTCCAGCTCCGACGCGTCGAAGTAGTACCGCCACGCGTAGGACGCGATGTGCTTGGCCTCGTGGATCAGGGTCCCCCGGATCAGCCGCCGCCAGAGCGAAATCGACCACCCCTCGGCCGGACTGGGCACCAGCGCGTAGAACGCCTCGGCCTCGTTGCTGGCCGGGCAGGCGGGAATCACCGTGTTGTCGGGCAGCGTGATCGGGACCCGCGGGAAAAAATCGCAGAGCGAGACGAACCCCAGGATCTGATTCGAGACGCCATTGACCGTGTAGTTGTTCACCCGCGGCGTGAACAGCGCCAGCAGCCGGCCGTTGTTGTCCAGCGCGGAATCAACGACCAGGGGATCGGCGAAGGCCGCCAGTTGCGCGTACATCACGCTGTCGAACTCCTGGCCCAGGCGCACGTACTCGAAGTCCATGGAGGCGGCGAGCGGCGCCGTCGCGTCCTCGAGAATGACCAGCTTCGAGCCCGAGTACACCACGCGGAACGACACTTCGTCGTACTGGGTCACGGAGTTCAGCACGCGGCGCATGCGGTAGTTCACGTACTCGCCGACGGCCGGCGGGGCGATCGCCGCCATGCTCGCGGCGGCCCCTCTCCCGGTACGCGCCGCGCGGCGGCGCTCGGC
>JABWBJ010000093.1 GCA_013360595.1 Gemmatimonadaceae bacterium
CTCGCCCGGGCCCTGGGCCGCACGGCCCTCAGCGTCGGCGTCCGCGAGCGGGTACGGTACGCCGTCGACGTGCGGCGCTGCGCCCTCAAGGCGCTCGCGCTCGAGCCGGACCACCCCGGCGCGCTCCACGTCATGGGCATGTGGAATGCCGAGGTGAAACGACTCAGCGGGGTCGAGCTCTTCTTCGCGCGGCGTTTCCTGGGCGGCGGGGTGCTCGGCCAGGCCAACTGGGACGACGCGGTGAGGTACCTGGAACGGGCGGTCGCCGTGGATCCCGAACGGCTGACGCACAAACTGGACCTGGCGGGGGTGTATGCCGACGTCCGGCGCCGGGACGAGGCGCGCGCCCTCTATCAGGCCGTGATCGACGCCACCACGCGGACGGACTTCAACGACCCGCTGTACAAGAAGCAGGCGGCTGAGAGGGTTGGGCGACTCCGCTGACAGCCCACTGGGTGCTGATTGCTGCCTGCTGGGGCTGCCGCTGGTTGCTTGGGCTGGGGCTGGGTGCCGAGTACCGAGTGCTGCTGCTGAGGGCTGGTGCTGGTGCTGGGGCTGGAGCTGGGGCTGGGGCTGGGGCTGGGGCTGGGCTGGGCCCACGCTTGGCGCTCACCACTCCTCCACCTAATCTCATGGCCGGCATCCTGGCCACACCACCACCTCGCCTCTGACCACCGCATCCGCCCGAGCGGCCGAGCTACGCCGGATGCTCGACCGCGCCTCCTACGAGTACTACGTCCTCGACCGTCCGTCGATGACGGACGCCGAGTACGACCTTCTCTTCCGCGAGCTCCAGGAGATCGAGCGCGGGCATCCGGAGCTGCGCACGCCCGATTCGCCCACGCTCCGCGTGGGCGCGGAGCCGCAGTCGGCGTTCCCGAAGCACACGCACGCGGTGCCGATGCTGTCGCTGGCCAACGCCTTCACCGACGACGAGCTCCGCGCGTGGGAGGAACGTCTCATCCGGATCGCCGGTGATGACATCCGCCGCGAGGGGTACTCCGCCGAACTGAAGATCGACGGCGCGGCGGTGAGTCTCACCTACGTCGACGGCGTGCTCGTGACCGGCGCGACGCGGGGGAACGGCACCGTCGGCGAAGACGTGACGCCCAACATCCGGACGGTACGCGACGTGCCGCTCCGGCTCCGCGGCCGGCGGGTGCCGTCGCTGGTCGAGGTGCGGGGCGAGATCTACTACCCGTTCGACCTCTTCGAGCAGATGAACGAGGCGCTGGTGCGCGCCGGAGAGCGTGTCTTCGCCAACCCGCGCAACGCGGCGTCGGGCTCCCTCCGCCTGCTCGACTCGCGGATCACGGCCAGCCGCCCCCTCCGCTTCTTCGGCTACGGGATCGTCATCGGCACGGGGTCGGAACCGCCCTGCCGGCTGCAGACCGAGGTGCTCGACCTCCTCGACGAATGGGGCGTGCCGGTCGCTCCGCACCGGAAGCGATGCCGGGATCTGGACGAGGTGATCGACTGGGCCCGGCGCGTGGAGCACGAATACCGCGCCAGCCTCAACTTCGCCATCGACGGCGGCGTGGTGAAGCTCAACGAGATCTCGCTCCAGGACGACGTCGGGGTGATCGGCGGGCGCGAGCCGCGCTGGGCGATCGCGCGCAAGTTCGCCCCCGACATCGCCGAAACGACGCTGCTCGACATCGGCGTGAACGTGGGCCGCACCGGCGCGCTGAATCCGTACGCGGTCCTGGAGCCGGTGGCGATCGGCGGCGCCGTCGTCACCTTCGCCACGCTGCATAACGAGGACCTGATCCTCCGCAAGGACCTGCGCATCGGCGACCGCGTCCAGGTCAAACGGGCCGGCGAGGTGATTCCGCAGGTGATCGGCCCGGTGCCGGAGCACCGGCGTCCCGGCGCGCGCCGGTGGCGCATGCCCGACCGCTGCCCGGTCTGCGGCACCGGCGTCGTGCGCGACGAAGGCGAGGCGATGCACTTCTGCCCCAACGCGGCCTGTCCCGGACGGCGGCTCGAGGCGATCCGGCACTTCGCCTCCCGGGGGGCGATGGACATCCGCGGCCTCGGCGACCAGCGCGTCGCTCAGCTCGTGGAGGCAGGACTCGTCGACGACGTCGCCGACCTCTACGACCTCACCCCCGACCAGCTCGTGGCGCTCGAGGGATTCGCCCGCAAGAGCGCCGAACAGCTGGTCGCCGCGATCGACGCGTCGCGCCGCCAGCCGCTCTCACGGCTGCTCTTCGGACTCGGCATCCGCCACGTCGGCGCGACGGCCGCCGAACTCCTGGCCCGCGAGTTCCACACCATGGACGCCCTGCGCCAGGCCGGCCCGGAACGCATCGGCGCCGTCCACGGCATCGGGGACGTCATTGCGAAATCCGTGGCCGAGTATTTCCGTGACCGGACGAACGCGCGGCTCGTGGACCGGCTGGCCGTGAGGCAGCTCACATTCCGCGAGCCCGACGCGGCCGCCAGCGACGGTGCCCTGCGCGGGCAGACGGTCGTCATTACGGGGACTCTGCCGACGCTCAGCCGCCAGCAGGCCACGGAGCTCATCGAGCAGGCAGGCGGGCGGGTTACCGACAGCGTTTCGAAGAAGACCAGTTTCGTCCTTGCCGGCGACAATCCGGGCAGCAAACTGGACAAGGCGCGAAGTCTGGGGATCGAAGTCATTGACGAAAACGAACTGAGGCGCCGCCTCACGTAGCGGGGACCGATGATGGCCGTGACGACCGAACACCAGGCGCGGGACATGGTGACCGTAACCCGGGCCTCCCTTCTCTCCCTGCGCGCGGCCCTCCTGCGCTCGAGTGATCCCCAGGCCGCGGTCACGCTGCAGGAAGCCGGCTACGCCGGGGGGTCCGCCCTGTACGAAGCGTTCCGGCGGTGGCTCGCGGAGCGAACGGAGACGGGCATCGAGGAACTCGACCTGTCGGCCTTCCAGCGGCTCGCGTCGGAGTACTTCGCGGAGAGCGGCTGGGGCACGCTGCAGGTGGGCACCGTGGCGGATGCCGTCGCGACGCTCGATTCAGAGGACTGGAGCGAAGCCGATCCGGCCGCCGGCGCCCAGCACCCTTCGTGTCACCTCACGACAGGGATGTTCGCCGACCTCTTCGGCCGGCTGGCCGGCGCGCCCGTCGCGGTCCTCGAAGTGGAATGCCGCTCAGCGGGTCACGCCCGCTGCCGATTCCTGATCGGCAGCCCGGAGGTCATGGACGCCGTGTACGAGGCGATGGGGAACGGCGTGGATTACGAGACGGCGGTGAAGGGGACGGGATAGGGGTACGGAGTAGGGTTCAGGGTTCGGGGTTCGGGGTTCAGGGTCCCTGAACCCCTTACCCTGTACCCCGAACCCTACCGTTCATACTTCGGATTCGGGACGAGTTCGCCGTCCACCAGGATCTCGCGGTCCCACGGGAGCACGATCACGCTCTCGGTCTCCAGGCCGTGGAAGTCCGGCTCGTAGGGTCCGGTCCGGAAGGAGACCGCCGTCCGCACTTCGCGCGCACCGGCGTTCACGATGGCGGCCACGGCGAGCCGCATCGTGTCGCCGCTGTCGCAGGTTTCGTCCACCACCAGCACGCGCCGGCCGCCGACCTCCTGCGGCGCCGCCCCCAGAACGGCGGGCGTCTGGCGGACCGGCTGGTGCTCGGCGCGCCGCGAGATCAGGATGGAACGGAAGTCGCGATCGAGGATCGCGGCGATGACGGCCCCGGGAATCACGCCCGCCGTCGCGACGCCCACCACGATCTCCGGGTCGTACGCGCGCGCCACCTTGAGCGCGAGCGCGCGCGACAGCTCGCCGAAGAGCGGCCACTCGACCTGGAAGTACCCCTTGGACGGGTCAGCCTGGTACTTGCGGGGCATCGGGACGGTGAGGACGATGGCGGGTGCCGGGAGGGCGCAAGCTAGCGAGCGCGCCCCGCTGCCGCGAGCGGCGCGCACCCCTCGCCCGGGTCTCTCCCATCTCGCATCTCCCGTCCGGTATCTTGCTGTCGTAGCTTCCGCCGCAGTCCAACCGTCCCCGTCCCGCTCCCGCGAAATGTCCTGGTGGCGCCGCCTGCTGGGCGGCCGGTCCGACAGTGAACTCAGGCCCCAGCGACTCGACTACCTGAACGAGGCGCTGGCCCTCGAGCGATCCGGGGACTTCGACTCCGCCATCACGTCGTACCAGCTGGCGCTGCGGGACAAGCCCGACGACACGAAGGTGCTGCAGAACCTGGCGATTGCCCTGACGCGGGTCGGGCGCTTCGAGGAGGCGATGCGGCACTACCGGAATGCGCTCCGGATCAAGCCGGCGCTGTCGGGCCCCCACTACGGGCTCGCCTTCCTCCACCTGCGCCGTGGAGAACGCGAGGAGGCCGCTACGCACCTCGAGGCCTTTCTCGCCGCCCCGCCCTCGAGCGGGGAGCCGGAGAAGTGGATCGAGCACGCCCGGGAGACGCTGGCCTCGCTGCAGGCGGCCGACGGCATGGGCGGACCGGAGCCCTCGTCGCGGGACCTCCCGCCCCCGGCGCGCTAGTGGGGCGCGTCCTCGCGGTCGTCAGCCAGAAGGGAGGCGTCGGCAAGACGACCACGTCGGTCAACCTGGCCGCCGCGTTCGCGCGCCGAGGGCTGAAAACGCTCCTGGTCGACATGGATCCGCAAGGCGCTGTGCGGTACGGCGCCGGGCTCCGGCGCGGGCACACGGCCTACGGCTTCGCCGACTACCTCTCCGGAACCCGCTCCCTGCGCGAGGTGTTGCTCCCGACCGCGCTCCCGTGGCTGCGGGTCATCCTGGCCGGGAGCGTAACCGATGAAGCAGACCACACACGCTACATCAACCTGGTGTCGACCACCGACGTCGTGCACGAGTTGCTGGCCATCGCCCGGGAACGGTGCGACGTGGTCGTGGTCGACACGCCCCCCGGGCTCGGGCCGGTGGTGCAGCGGGTGCTGCAGGCCAGCGATCGCGCGCTCGTCCCGCTCCAGTGCGAACCGCTGGCGTTGCAGACGACGCCCCAGATTCTGCGCGGCATTCAGGAGATCGTCGCGAAGAACGATGGCCTCACGCTGGACGGCATCCTCCTCACGATGTACGATCCCGCCAACCCGGCGTCGGAGCGGATCGCGCAGTACGTGCGGTCGCACCTGCCGGCCAACATGCTGTTCGACCTGACGATTCCGCGGACGGTGGCCGCGGTCGACGCCTTTGCGGCCGGGCAGCCGGTGGTCCTGCGCACCCCGTCGGACGCGGCCGCGCAGGCCTACGTGAACCTCGCGACGATCCTGGCGGAACGGTTGCGGTGAAGCGGCGCCGGTGGCTGGCGATGGCCGCGCTGCTCGCCGGCGCGGGATGCCTCGACCTCTCGACCGATCCCGACGAGATCGTCGCGATCGAGTTCAACGAACTGCCGTGGCCGTCGATCGTGGCCGGCGACACGCTGCGGGACTCCACGGGGGCCGTGGCCACGCTCGGCGCCCGCCTGCTCGACGGCGATGGCGACGAGGTGACGGGCCCGGTGGAGTTCCTCAGCCAGGACGCGGACGTGCGCGTGCTCGCCGATGGACGCGTCGTTGCCGACGACACGGCGTCGGGCACGGCCCGCCTGCTGGCGTCCACCGCCGGCCTCCAGAGCATCGTCAGGCAGCTGGAGATCGTCGCCGCGCCGGATTCCGCCGATCCGGACGGCACGCCCACGCCGCTCGCCTGGGTCGCGCCGGACGATCCGGCGCTCAACGTGTCCGTCCCGCTCGGCCTTCGCGTGCTCGACACGTCGGGCGATACGCCCGCCGGCGTCCGCGGGTGGATCGTCACGTTCGACCTCCAGGTGGACGGCCAGGGTTCCAGCAGGACCGACACCACGCGGGCGTACCTGGTGAACGACGCCGGGCGTGTGTCGTACGCCGACACCACGGACGCGAGCGGGCGAGCGACCCGCCGCCTCCGGCTCCGGGTGGCGCCCGGGTTCTCGCCGCCGGACTCGGCCGTGATCCTCGTGCGGGCGTCGTATCGCGGGGTTTCCCTGACCGGCGCCCCGGTGCGCTGGGTTCTTCCCATCCGGCCGGGCTGAGACGAGACTAGGGAGTCCGCCGCGCTCCTCTCACATCGCTCGCCCCCTCCCCCTCCCCCTCCCCCCTCCCCCTCGCTCCCGATGTACGCACGCGGTGAAGGCGAACGCCCGGCCCCCGGCACCCTGAACGCGCTCTTCTTCAGGGCCGCGCGGACGTACGACAAGCCGGACGCGATGCTGGTCCGCGTCGACGGGAAGTGGCAGCCCATCTCCCACGCCACCATCGTCGAGCGCGTACGCCGGATCGCGCTCGGGCTCACGGCGCTCGGCATCGCCCGCGGCGATCGCGTGGCGATTCTCTCGGAGAACCGGCCGGAATGGGCGCTCGCGGACTATGCCTGCCTCACCGCGGGATTCGCCGACGTGCCCATCTACGCGACGCTCCCCGCCGAACAGCTCCCGTACCTCCTGCAGGACAGCGGCGCCGTGGCGGTCTTCGTGTCCACGTCCGTGCAGGCCGAGAAGGTGAAATCCATCCGGTCGCAGGCGCCCGCGCTGCGGCACGTCATCGCCTTCGACGAGAGCGCGCGGCACGCCGCCGACCTCACGCTCCGGGACCTCGAGGCGCGGGGCGCGTCGGTGGACACGGTGGACCGGGCCGCCGAGTACGAGCGGACGGCGCACGCGGTGGCGCCGGGCGACCTGGCGACGATCATCTATACGTCAGGCACCACCGGCGCCCCCAAGGGCGTGATGCTCACGCACGACAACATCCACTCGAACGTCGAGGCCACCCGCCGCGTGGTCCCGATCGAGAACGACGTCGCGCTCTCGTTCCTGCCGCTCAGCCACATCTTCGAGCGGATGGGCGACTACTGGTTCTTCGCCACCGGGACGACGATCGCCTACGTCGAGAGCTTCGACTTCGTGCCGCTCGCGATGCAGGAGGTGCGCCCCAGCATCGCGCTGTCCGTGCCACGGCTCTACGAGAAGATGTACGCGCGCGTCCTCGAGAACGCGCTCGCCGGCGGCGCGGTGAAGAAGCGGATCTTCTTCTGGGCGCGCGCGGTGGCCGACCGCTGGGCCGACGAAACCCTGGCCGGGCGCACCCCCGGCGGCCTGCTGGCGGCGCAGTACGCCCTGGCGCAGAAGCTCGTCTTCTCGAAGCTCAAGGCGCGGACCGGCGGACGCCTCCGCTACTTCGTCTCCGGCGGCGCCCCGCTCTCCCCCGAGATCAACAAGTTCTTCTACGCGGCCGGCCTCACGATCCTCGAGGGCTACGGACTCACGGAGACGTCGCCGGTGATCGGCGTCAACACGCCCGTCCACTTCCGGATCGGCACCATCGGCAAACCGATCGCCGGCGTGGAGGTGCAGATCGCCCAGGACGGCGAGATCCTGACGCGCGGACCCCACGTGATGAAGGGCTACTTCAACAAGCCCGATGCCACGGCCGAAGCCATCGACGCCGACGGCTGGTTCCACACCGGCGACATCGGCGTCATCGAGGACGGCTTCATCCGGATCACGGACCGCAAGAAGGACATCATCGTGACCGCGGGCGGGAAGAACATCGCGCCGCAGCCGATCGAGAATCTCGTCAAGACGAGCAAGTACGTCTCACAGGCGGTGATGATCGGCGACCGGCGCAAGTACCCGATCATGCTCGTGGTCCCGAACTACGAGCAGCTGGAGAAGTGGGCCAAGCGCCGCAACATCATCTGGACCGACCGGTCGCAGCTGCTGGCCATGCCGACGATCAACGCCAAGATGGACAAGGAGGTCCGGGAGAAGCTCACCGGGCTCGCGTCCTTCGAGATGCCGAAGAAGATCGCCCTCCTTCCGGCCGACTTCTCGGTGGACAGCGGGGAGCTGACGCCGACGCTCAAGGTCAAGCGGCGCGTGATCGAGAAGAACTGCAAGTCGCTCATCGACTCGCTCTACGAGGCGTCGGACCCGGCGATCGTCGCGGGCCGCGACTGACCGGGACTGCCTTCCCCTAGCGCCGGCCGAGCCTGACGAGCGGCGTCCGCTCGACGCGTCCGATCCACTCCTGGTCGTCGTCGGCCAGCAGCTCCACGCCCGGGGGCCGCGCCGTGCCGGCGGGGGCGA
>JABWBJ010000094.1 GCA_013360595.1 Gemmatimonadaceae bacterium
GGTCCGCCGGCGGATGCGCATGGACCACCGCCTCGGCGACCGCGGCCCGGTCGTCCCGCCTGACGACGCGCCGCACCACCACGTAGAACGGCGTCCAGAGCACCGATGGCGCATCGCCGATCGCCGCCGGCGGCGCGCGATGGAAGCCTGCCCACGCGATCGGACCCGCCGGTCCGACCAGCACGACCCCTCGGTGGCCCGGGTATGGGCCGAGCGAAGCGAGATGGCGAAACGCCGCGGTCGCCTCGGACGGGGCCCGCATCGCAGCCGTCGCGATGTCATCGAGCGCGCGGACCTCACCCTCGAGCGCCTCCTGGAGCGTGGTCGTGCCATCCAGCGCGACGCGCTGCGAGTAATCCGCCCAGTCGTTCCGCAGGCGCTCGACGTGCCAGTGCTCACGCAGTCCGGCCATCAGCGCCAGGCCCAGCACCAGCGCACCCAGTGCGCCGATTCTCCCGGCACCTGCTCTCCCGGCAAGGAGGAGGGCGAGGACCACGGCCCCCAACGCGGCGGCGAGGAACGGCACTTCGAGCTGCCGAAGCCAGAGGGCCGCCCCGCAGGCGCCCGCCGCGCCGAGCCCCAGCCACCAGGCAGCGACCGATCGTTGGGTCGAGGATGGACCCCGGTTCAGAAACCCTCCGGGAGTGGCGAACAGTCCTGGAAGAACAGTCGCCGGAAACTAACACGATACGCGACAATCGGTTACGCACATGGCGCCGGCGAGTTCCGAACGGTTGCGGGGCGACCGTGTATTCTTCAGCCCATGCGCTCATTCCTCTTCGGCGTCCTGTCGCTGGCGGCCGCGAGCTCGACCGGCGCTCAGGCGGGCCGACTGGTCGATGTGGGCAGCTTCACCGTCACGCTGGGCGGGCGCACCGTGGGCCGGGAGAGCTTCCGGATCACGGCCACGACGCTGGGTGACCAGTCCGGATTCCTCGTCACGAGCGACATCACGTTCGGGGACCGGACCATCGAGCCCCGCCTCCGGACCGACGCCACAGGCGCTGCGGTGGAGTACCGGGTGCGCGTGCGCCCGGACGGAGCCGAGGAGATGTGGGAGGGTGGCATCACGCGGGGCCGCCTCATCGCGTCCAGCACCGGACCCGGCGGGACTGCGGCGCGGGAGCAGGTGGTCGCGCGCGGCACGGTGGTGCTCGACGAAGACGTGATCATCCACCATTGGGCTCTTGGCCTTCGGCCCGGCGACCGCCGCATTCCCGTGCTCATCCCGCGACGCGGAAACGCGCAGGCGTCGTGGACAGTCGACGTTCTGGGCGAGGAGCGCCTTCGCATCGGGACGGAGGAGGTCGCCGCGCGCCGTCTGCGGGCAACCGACAGCGCGGGAGTCGTTCGCGAGGTCTGGCTCGACGGCGCCGGACGCGTGCTGAAGGTCGCGATCCCGTCTCGGGCGCTGCTCGCCGTTCGCGACGACCCACCCGTTGGCTGAACGCCGCGGCGACCGGGCCCGCCGCCGCGCCGCGGCCAGCCTCACGAGGCAACTCTCAGGGGGGCATGCGGCGTCTCTTACAGATGTCATGTCGCCTGAAACCATTCGACGGACCTCCCGTACGAATGGCAGCTTTCGAACATCCAGCATCGGGACCTGAACCGTGATGAAGAACGTCCTTCGCGCCTTCCTGTTCCTCGCCGTCTCCACGGCGGCCATCGCCCAGAACCCGCCGGCCGGATCGATGCAGTCCGGAGGTCCGATCCTGACGCTCGAGGAAGCCGTGCAGCTGGCGCTCCGGAACAGTCCCACCCATCTCCGCAACGTTTCGGCGCGCAGCCGGGCCGGGACGGCGGTCCGTTCGGCGTACGGGGCGTGGCTCCCGCAGGTCGGTTCGTCGTTCTCCACCAGCTTCCGCGAGGGCGGCTCGGAGATCGTCGCCGGACAGCAGTTCGGCGCCTCGAACGACATCCTGAACTCGTCGTATTCGATCGGCATCAGCGCATCGTTCAGCGGCCGGTCGCTGATGCAGCCGCGCGTCGCGCGCGCCGGACTCGACGCGGCCGAGGCCGACGTCACCGCGTCGGCGGCGCAGCTGCGATCTGACGTGATGACGCAGTACCTGAACGTGCTGCAGGCGCAGGCCCAGGCGGCCCTGGCCGACACCCTGCTGGCGAACGCGCAGGCGCAGCTCGAGCTGAACCGGGCGCGGGAACAGGTGGGCGCCGGCACGTCGCTCCAGGTGCGGCAGGCCGAGGTGCAGGTCGGCCAGCAGCGCGTGAACGTGCTCCGCCAGCGGAACGCCGTCGAGAACCAGCTGATGCTGCTCTTCCAGTTCATGGGCGTTCAGCGCATGGACGGGGTCCGGCTGACGACGACGTTCTCCGTGACCGAACCGGCGCTCGCGCTGGACGAGCTGCTGGGCATGGCGCGCCGCGCGAATCCCGCGCTCAATGCCCTCCGCGCCCGCGAGAGTGCGGCCAACGTTCAGGTGGCGCAGGCGCGCTCGCAGTGGCTGCCGTCGATCAACTTCCAGACCGGGTTCCAGGGGAACGCGTACCAGCAGACGAACATCGAACCGAGCATTGCGTCGGCGCGGCTGCAGGCCGACGCCGCCCGCGGGCGGTGCCTGTCGGATGACTCGGTGCGGGTGGGCGCCGGCCTGTCGGCCCGCGGCGGCTGCGATCTGATCCAGTTCACCGACGCCGACGCCGACGCCATGCGGGCCGCGAACCAGAAGTTCCCCTTCTCGTTCACGAAGAGCCCGTTCGGCTACGGGGTGACCTTCTCGCTCAACCTGTTCAACGGCTTCCAGCGTGAGCAGCAGATCCAGGATGCGGCCGCCTTCCGCAACGAGGCCCGCTACTCCGTTCGCGCCCAGGAACTGCAGATGCAGACCAGCATCACCTCGGCCTACCGCAACCTGATCACGCAGTATCAGACGGTGCAGCTGCAGGAGCAGAACCGTGCGACCGCCCTGCAGGCGCTGGAGCTGGCCCAGGAGCGGTACCGGGTCGGTGCCAGTAACTTCATTGAAGTGACGCAGGCGCGCGACGCGTTCGAGCGCGCCAGCAACGACCACATCAACGCGATCTACGATTACCACAAGTTCTACGCCGCCCTCGAACTGGCGGTCGGCAGACCCCTGCGGTAGCTCCCCTCCCCCGAGGATTTCGATAGCATGAGCAAGCGTGCCAAGTGGATGATCGCCGGCGCCGTGGTGCTTGGCGGTGGCGCGGTGTTCGCCACCACCGCCGCCCGCCGCGGCGAGAAGGCCACCGAGGTCCGGATCGAGGCCGTCGAGGCCCGCGACCTGGTCGCCTCGGTGACGGCCAGCGGGCAGGTGCAGCCGCGCACCAAGGTCAACGTCGCGTCCGACATCAGCGGCCGCATCGTCAGGCTGGCCGTGAAGGAAGGCCAGATGGTCAAGCGCGGCGACTTCCTGCTCCAGATCGACCCCGAGCAGTACGAGGCCGCCGTGCAGCGCGCCGAGGCGGCCCTGTCCGCCGCCCGCGCGCAGGCCGCGCAGGCCCGCGCCAATTACCTGCAGGCCAAGCGCACCTACGACCGCAACGTCGAGATCCGGAGGACCAACGCCCAGCTGGTCTCGGACGCCGACCTGGAGCAGTCCCGGACCCAGATGGAGGTGACGCAAGCCCTCCAGGAAGCCGCGGACCATAACGTCGAGCAGTCGCTGGCGTCTGTCCGTGACGCCAAAACGAGCCTGGCCAAGACCACGATCCTCGCCCCGATGAGCGGCCGCGTGACCCGGCTGGCCGTCGAGGAGGGCGAGACGGCGGTCCCCGGGACGTTCAACAAGGATGCCGCGACCCTGCTCACCATCAGCGACATGAGCGTCCTCGAGACCATCGTGAAGGTCGACGAAACCGACGTCGCCCGGATCACGCTCGGGGACTCGGCGGTGGTCCAGATCGACGCGTTCCCCGACACCACGTTCGTCGGCCGGGTCGTCGAGATCTCGCACAGTTCGGTGCGCGGCGCGGCGACCGGCGCGACGACCGAGCAGGCGGTGGACTACGAGGTCCGCATCCAGCTGCTCGACCCGCCCGTAGAGACACGGCCGGACTTCTCGGCGACCGCCAAGGTCGTGACCGACATGCGGTCGAGCGCGTTGTCGATCCCGATCATCGCCCTCACGGTGCGCGAGAACGAGGAGCTCGGCGGCGCCGACTCCGCGGTCACGCTCCGGCAGGGGGCCCCGGCCAAACAGGTCGGCAAGCGCGACGTCGAAGGGGTCTTCGTCGTCGGGACGGACAACAAAGTCACCTTCCGCCCCGTAAAGGTAGGGATCGCCGGTGACCGGTACTTCGAGGTGCTGTCGGGCCTGCAGCCCGGCGAGCGCATCGTGGGTGGCACCTACCAGGCCATTCGCGAACTGAAGGACGGCGCCCTCGTGAAGGAGGCCGCCGCGCCCGCCACGCCAGCCGCCAAGGACGCCAAGTCGTGAACGACTTTCTGAGAACGCACGGCCAGAGCACGACCGACGAAGACCCGCTCCCGACCACCGCCGAACGAAAGGCGGTGGTCCTGGAGTCGGGTATCGCGCCGGGGCGCGACTGGGTCATCGTCACCCGCGGCCTCACGCGCGACTACGACATGGGCGGCGAGGTCGTCCACGCGCTCCGTGGCGTGGACCTCGCGGTCCGCCGGAACGAGTATCTCGCCATCATGGGCCCGTCGGGCTCGGGCAAGTCCACGCTGATGAACCTGATCGGCTGCCTCGACACCCCCTCGTCAGGCGAGTACTGGCTGAACGGCCAGCTGGTGTCGAAGATGTCCGACGACCAGCTCGCGCGGGTGCGCAACAAGGAGATCGGTTTCGTCTTCCAGACGTTCAACCTCCTCCCCCGCGCCACGGCGCTGCATAACGTCGAGCTGCCGCTGGTCTACGCCGGCGTGTCGTCCGCGGAACGGAAGCGCCGGGCCACGCAGGCGCTCGAGCGCGTCCAGCTCGCCGATCGCATGCATCACCGGCCGAACGAGCTCTCCGGCGGCCAGCGCCAGCGCGTCGCCATCGCGCGCGCCCTGGTGAACGAACCCTCCATCCTGCTCGCCGACGAACCCACGGGGAACCTCGACTCGGCCACGTCCGCCGAGATCATGAATGTGTTCGAGGGGCTGGCCGAACATGGGCAGACGGTCATCATGGTCACGCACGAGGCCGACATTGCCGCCCATGCCCGACGCGTCGTGGTCCTGCGCGACGGCGTCATCGCCAGCGACGACCGGCGGTCGGCATTCGTCCAGAAGGTAGGACTGCCTGTGTAGGGCAGGGTACACGGTACAGGGTACGGGGTTCAGGGTTCGGGGTTCAGGGGCCCGCTGAGGGCGGCCGCCGCGACGGAGATGGGCCCGACGTCGCCGTTCTTCCTGAGGTTCGGCTGACACCCCGACACACCACCGTGCGTAGGACCGGGCGAGCGCGACCTGGAAGCCCGCCTCCTGGAAGCCCGCCACCTGGAAGCCCGCCACCTGGAAGCCCGCCACCTGGAAGCCCGCCACCTGGAAGCCCGCGACCTGGAAGCCCGCCACCTGGAAGCCCGCGACCTGGAAGCCCGCGACCTGGAAGCCCGCGACCTGAGCCCTGAACCCCGAACCCTGAACCCTGCCCCTGATGGCCTTCTACGAGTCCGTCCGCCTCGCTCTGTCGCAGATCCGCGTCCAGAAACTGAAGAGCTTCTTCACGCTGATTGGCGTCATGATCGGCGTCATGTTCCTGATCGCGGTCGTCTCGATCGTGGAGGGCATGAGCCGATACATGACCGACGAGTTCGCGGCCCGGATTCTGGGCGTGAACACGTTCACGCTGCGACGGATGCCGGACGTCTTCGTCGGCGACATCACCGACTCCACCTGGCGCGAGTGGCAGCGGCGGCCGCGGATCTACGAGTCCGACCTCGCCGTGGCCCGCGAGGTGCTCCCCGGCGGCGTGCGATCCGCGGTGGAGAACGTCCGGTTCATCTACGCCCAGTCGGCCTTCAACCGCCCGCGCCAGGCCATGGTCGTCGGCACCGAGGCCGCGTACTTCCAGATCAAGAAGTACGAGATCGCCTCCGGCCGGCCCTTCACGGCGCAGGAGGCGCAGCTCGGTACGCCCGTGGTGGTGATCGGCACCGAGATCGCCGAGCATTTCTTCCCGGACCTCGACCCCGTCGGGCGCGAGTTGCGGATCGCCGGCACGCCGTTCCAGGTGATCGGCGTCCTCGAGAAGCAGGGCTCGATCTTCGGGTTCTCGATGGATCGGATGGCGATCGCGCCGTACACGTCGCCGGTGACCCGGGTGACCAACCCTCGTGGTGACGTGGACGGCCTCCTCGTTCAGGCGCCGCGCGCCGAGGTGCTGACCGACGCCATGGAGGAGGTCCGATCCGGCATGCGTTCGGCGCGCGGGCTCTCGCCGGCGCAGGCGGACAACTTCACGATGGAGACGGCCGACGAGGCACTGTCGTTCTTCGCCGAGCTGCGCGGGCGGATGATCGCGATCGGCACGGCGCTCCCCGCCATCGGCCTCATCGTCGGCGCGATGGTCATCATGAACATCATGCTCGTGGCGGTGGCCGAGCGCACGCACGAGATCGGCATCCGGAAGGCCATCGGCGCCCGGCAGCGCGACATCCGCCGGCAGTTCCTCGTCGAGTCGGCGACGCTGAGCGTGATCGGCGCGCTGTTCGGGATTTCGCTTGGCATCGGTCTGGCGAAGATCGTCGCCGCGCTGACGCCGCTCCCGGCTTCGGTCGCGCCGTGGTCGATCGCCGCGGCCATCCTGGTCGGCGCCGGCGTGGGGATCGCGGCCGGATTCTATCCGGCGTCGCGGGCGGCTCGGCTCGACCCGATCATTGCCCTTCAGCGCGAGTAACCGATGAGACTCTGGTCCCGCGTCCTGGCCACGCTCGAAGGCGTCGGCATCGCGATCGATGCCATCCGATCGAACAAGGTGCGCGCCGCGCTCACGATCATGGGCGTGGCCGTCGGCGTCTTCGTCGTGGTCGGCATGGGGGCGGCCATCCACGGCATCAGCGCCAGTTTCGAATCGGACGTGAACGAAATGGGAGCCGCGACCTTCATGGTCCGGCGTCGAGGGATCGGGATCAACAGCTGCGACGGCACCGACGACACCTGCGCGGACCGGCGGAATCCCCCGGTCACGCTGGCCGAGTACCGGCTGATCGCCGCGCTGCCCAGCGTCCAGGCGGCCGTGCCGATGTTCTTCGGCGGGATGACCGTGAAGTACCACGACCGGAACCTCACCGGCGTGAACTACGAAGCGTACGGCGCGCAGTGGCTCGAGACCGACGGCGGCGACATCGCGCCGGGACGGAACTTCACGGAGCAGGAGAACAACGCCGCCGCGATGGTGGCCATTCTCAACGACACGCTGGCCAGGCAGCTCTTCAACGAGTCGGACCCGATCGGGAAGACGGTCCTCCTGAACAACCAGTCGTTCCAGGTGATCGGCGTGTACCAGACCACGTCGGGCTTCCTCAAGACGATGGACGGCCGCGGCCCGGACCGGCCGAAGGTCATCGTGCCGCTCGAGACGGCGCGCCGCCACCTGGGCGCCAGCGCGCGCTGGATCATGATCACGGTCAAGCCGCGCGATCCGACCCAGCGCGACGCCGTCATGGATGAGGTGACGGCCGTGATGCGGGCCCACCGGGGGCTGCGGCCGTCGCAACCCAACAACTTCGCCCTGGTCGGACAGGATCGGCTTCTCGAAGTCTTCGACCAGCTTTTCGGCGCGATCTTCCTCGTCGGCCTGACCCTCTCCGCGGTCGGCCTGCTGGTTGGCGGCGTCGGCGTGGTCGCGATCATGATGATCTCCGTGACGGAGCGGACGCGGGAGATCGGCGTGCGGAAGGCGCTTGGCGCGACGCGCGGCACGATTCTCTGGCAGTTCCTGGTCGAAGCCGCGACGCTGACGAGCATCGGCGCCGGCCTGGGACTCCTGCTGGGCACCCTGCTCGCGATGCTGATCCGGAACGCAACGCCCATCCCGGCGTCGGTGCCCCCCGGCGCGGTCATCGCGGCCCTGGGCGCCTCGGCGCTCACCGGAATTCTGTTCGGCATGGCGCCGGCGGCTCGCGCCGCC
>JABWBJ010000095.1 GCA_013360595.1 Gemmatimonadaceae bacterium
CGTGCCGGCGCCCCTGGGGGATCGTCTGGTGCTGCGCGCGATCCGGGAGACCCAGGGCGATGCCGGGGCGGCGTCGGAGGAGGCGATCCGTGAAGCGACCCGGACCGTGGCGTCGTTGACGGGGATTGACGCCGCGCCGGAGGGCGGGTGCGCCATGGCCGTGCTGACCGCGCTCGTGCGCGAGGGACGGGTGGACCGCGCCGCGAACGTCGTGGTCTACAACACGGGAAGCGGCGCCTCGTATCGCATGTAGCCAGAAGGCGATCCGCTGGCACACCGCGCCCCGTTCCGTGTAATTTGCAGGCCGTGACGATTGCCATCCTCGACCCCTTCAGCGGCATCTCGGGTGACATGACGCTCGGCGCGCTCGTGAGCGTCGGGCTCGATCCGGACTGGCTCCGGGCGCTTCCCGGCCGCCTTGGCCTTGAAGGCGTGCGGGTCCGCGTGTCGCCGGTGATGCGCTCGCACATCGGGTGCACCAAGGTCGACTTCGACATCCCGGCCCAGCCGCACGGCCGGCACCTCCGGCACATCCAGGAGATCGTGGACCGGGCCGACGCGCCGGTGGCGGTCAAGGATCGGGCGATGTCGGCGTTCCGGCTCATCGCCGAGGTGGAAGCCGACATGCACGGGACCACGGTCGAACGCGTCCACCTGCACGAGGTCGGGGCCGTCGACGCGATCCTGGACATCGTTGGCGCGGTCTGGGGCCTGAGCGAACTGGGCGTCTCGCGCGTTTACTGCGGCGTGATCCCCCTTGGCGACGGCACCGTATCCACGGCACACGGGGTCCTCCCGGTGCCGGCTCCCGCGACACTGCGTCTGCTGGAGGGTCTTCCGGTGCGGCCGGGTCCCGAAGGGGCCGGGGAGCTTGTGACACCCACGGGCGCGGCGCTCGTGCGGGTCCTCTCGTCGGGGCCGGCGCCCGCCTACGTGCCGCGACGAAGCGGGTTCGGGGCCGGCAGCCGTGAGTTCCCCGATCGGCCCAACGCGCTCCGCGTGATCCTCGCCGACAGCGTCGCCGCGGGCGAGGACGTGGAACCGCTCGTGCACCTCTCGGCCGATCTCGACGACATGACGGCCGAGCACGTGGCCGGCGCCGCCGAGCGGCTCCGGGAACTCGGCGCTCTGGACGTCACGACGACGCCGGTCCACATGAAGAAAGGGCGCGTCGGCGTCCGACTGGAGGTGCTCGCGCGCCCGGTGGACACGCGGCGGCTGGAGGACGAGATGTTCGCGGCGACGGCGACGCTGGGCGTCCGGCGGATGGCCGTGGAACGTCGGGCCCTGCGCCGGGAGCAGCGGACCGTGAGCGTCCTCGGGCACCCGGTGCGCGTGAAGGTCGCTACACTGCCCGACGGCGGGCAGCGTGGCAAGCCGGAGTTCGAGGATTTGCGGCAGGTGTCGCGGGCGACCGGAAGGTCGCTCGGCGACGTGGCATCGCTGGCCAGGGCGGCGGTGGAGCAGGGATGACCACGCCCGTTCAACCCCCGCGCCTGACGCGCGGCCTTCATCCTGAGGAGAGATCGAGAATGACTGCTATCCGTTTTGCGTCCGTTGCCGTGGCGATGCTGGTGGTCGCGGCCCTGCCGGCGCGCGCGCAGGCCGACGCATGTCCCATCGACGTCAACCGGCCCGGCGAGGTCCGCGACGCCAACAAGGCGCTCGACACCTACGAGATGATCGGGAAGCCCGAGGACAAGCGGAAGAACTTCGTCCGCGCCGTCACGCTGGTGACCCGCGATCCCGCCAAGGTGCGCGCCAACCAGAACGGCGCCAACATGATTCTCGGCCGCGCCCTGATCGACCTGGCCGGCCTGGCGGACATGCCACCGGTGGTGCGCCGCGCCGACGTCGGCTTCACGCTCGACCCCGACGCGACGATCGACCTGCTGGCGACGGCCGACTCGCTGCTCGACGCGATCGAAGCGGTCCATCCGGGCTGCAAGGCCGAGACCGACCCCTGGCGCCGCGGTCCCTACAGCGTCCTCGTCAACGACGCCGTCAACCTCTACAACGCCCAGCTGGTGGACTCGGCCGAAGTCATTGTTCGCCGGTCGCTCATGATCTACGACGGGTATCCGGTCTCCTACTTCGCGTACAACATCCTCGGGAACATCCAGCAGGCCAGGGATGACATCCCCGGAGCGATCGCGTCGTTCAGGAAGGTCGTGGAGCTCAGCAAGGGCGACACGACCTATGCGGACGACCACAAGTCCGCGGTCATGGTCGTCGCGCAGCTGATGATCGACCAGGGCGAGCGGATGGAAGGCGAGGCGAAGACGGCCGCCATGAATGAGGTCGTCGCCCTCCTGCAGGACTATCTCGCCTCGAACCCCGGCGATGTGAAGGCGCAGGCGGCAATCGCCACGGCGCAGCTCAAATCCGGCGACGTCGCGGCCGCCCGGCGGCTGTTCGACGAGATGCTCGCCAACCCGGACAAGTACACCGACCTGAACCTGCTGGAGGCGGGCGTGGGCGCGGCCCGCGCCTCGCAGAACGCCATGGCGGCGCAGCTGTTCGAGGCCGGCCTCAAGAAGAACCCGTACTCCCGCGACGGGCTGTTCAACCTGGCGACCGTCTACTCGGACACCGCGGTCGGCAAGATCGATCAGATGCCGGCCGTGCTCGCGCGGCTGAACGCAGTCGATCCGGAGAACCCGGACAACGCGCAACTGGCGGCGCTCTTCTGGCAGGCCCGGGCGCGGCAGCTCCGACCGGCGGCCGAGGGGAAGGATCTTCCCGATCCCGCCGCCCTCGCGTTCAAGCAGGCGAACGACTCGCTGCTCTTCTACTACGAGAAATACACGAATGCCCGAGCCAAGGTGACCTTCAACCTCTTCAGCCACGATGAGGGGCGCCACGTGCTCGCGGGCACCGTGGAGAACCGGACCGAAGAGGAGAAGTCGTACACGCTGAAGTTCGAGTTCCTCGACATCGGCGGGAACGTGCTCGAAGCCCGTGAGGTCACCGTGGAGGGCGTGCGTGGGAAGTCGCAGAAGCCGTTCCGGATCGAACTGCAGGACAAGCCGGGTGTGGCGGCATTCCGGTACGCGCCATTCCCTTCGTGACCTGCGTCACAATTCGAGAGCAGGTTGGCGCGGCGCCGGGGTTCCGGCGCCGCGCTGCCGTTGGGGGATCGGCTCTTCGGCTCGTGAGCCGGAGCATGTAGATTCCGTGCGCCGCCAAGCGACGCTTGCGCGAGATGTGTCACCTGCTGCACGACCCCGATCCACTGGAGTGTTTCGAATGCGCCGATTCCTGGCCCTGGCGTCCGTCGTGGTTGCGGCCGCCGCCTGCGACCGCGGGGCGCCGATCCCCGCAAGCCAATCGGATACCGGCCTTGCCCTCGCGCGCTCGGCGCGCGCCAAGGACTCCCTGATCCTCGTCAAGGACTCACTGCTGGCCGAACGCCAGCGCCAGCTCAGCCTCCAGAGCCAGATCATCGGCGATGCGACGGCGAGCGCGCGGCTCGTGGCCGAGATCGAGCGTGACCTGTCCCGCGTCCGGTCGCTTCGCGTCCAGGGCGACACGGCCCAGATCGAGTCGGCGATCCAGAACACGTCGGCGCAGCTGGCCGTCGTTCAGCGCAAGGTGACCCAACTGATCAACCGGCTCAACGCCAGCGAGGCGCGCCTGCGCCAGATCCGGAACGACAGCACCGCGCACGCCGCCGCCGATTCGACGACGCTGGCCCAGTTGCGCGAGCATGAACGGTCGATCGCCGAGCTCCGGACCACGGTGGAGCAGCAGCGGCAGGAGATCGCGATGCTCGAACAGAAGGTGGACAGCGTGGTCCGCTCGAACATCATCCTGGCCAGCCAGCGCGACTCGGTCGTCATCGTCGCGAACACCATGGCCGCCCGTGAGGACTCGGTCTTCGTCGCGATCGGGACCGAACGCGAGCTGACGGAGAAGGGGCTGGTCCGCCGCGAAGGCGGGACGCTCCTGATGTTCGGCCGTGGCAAGACCATGGTGCCGGGGCGTGCCCTGGACCCGAGCCAGTTCACCGTGCTGTCCAAGGCGAGAGACCGGAAGATCATGCTCCCCCGGTCGGACAAGGACTACCGGATCGTGTCCCGACAGGCGCTGGAGTTCACGGACCTCGAGAAGCCGCGCGATGCCATCGTCCGCGGGACGCTCACCATCACCGACGCCGAGAAGTTCTGGGCGCCGTCGAAGTTTCTGATCCTGGTGGAGAAGTAGCTGCGCGCGCCCTGATTCCGGCGGTGAGCGTCGCGGTGGGAGGGGCCTCGGCCCCTCCCACTGTCGTTTCGGGATCTCCTGTCACGCCTCAGCCGTCAAGTCTCAACTGCTTTTGTTTCATTGATTTCGGGTCTTGCCCCTGCTAACTTGGTTGAGCATCTTGGCGGGCGTTCAGCGTCGCCATGCGGGGGACGGGCGGCGCGCCGCTGTCCCCCGATTTCACTTCAGCGGCAAGCATGGTCACAGTCGCCCGAGTCCGTCCCGGATCCATCGCCGAGGAACTGGGGCTCCAGCCAGGAACCGAACTCCTCGCCGTCAACGGTCGCCCGGTCGAGGACTTCCTCGACTGGGAGTTCCTCACCGCGGACGAGGGCCTTCTGGTGCGTGCCCGGGCGCCGTCCGGAGAGGACGTCGAGTACGACATCGAACGCCCGGAGGGCGAGTCTCTCGGGGTGGAGCTCGTGCCGCCGACGGTGCGCCGCTGCGCCAACCGGTGTGAGTTCTGCTTCATCGAGGGGCTGCCCAAGGGCCTCCGGCGCAACCTCTACATCCGGGACGATGACTACCGGCTGTCGTTCGCCTACGGGAACTTCGCCACGCTCTCCAACCTGAAGGAGCGGGACGAGCGTCGGATCGTCGAGTATCGGCTCTCGCCGCTCTACGTCTCGGTGCACGCCACGCCCTGGGAGGCGCGCAAGGTCCTCCTCAACAACCCGCGCGTGCCGAATATCGTCGAGCAGCTCCAGCGGCTGGCCTCGCACGGCATCCGCTTCCACGCCCAGATGGTGATCGTCCCGGGCCTGAACGACGGCGACATCCTGGAGCAGTCGCTCCAGGATCTGTGGGATCTGGGCGAGGCCGTCATCTCGGTCGCGGTCGTGCCCGTGGGACTCACCCAGTTCAACCATCTGTATCGCGGCGAGTCGATGGGGCGCGAGCACGCGAGCGCCCTGCTCAAGGCGGTCTCGCGATGGGGGGCGCGCGCGCTTCCAGCCCGGGGGACGCGATGGGTCTTCGGGTCCGACGAGCTGTACCTGCTGGCGCGTGTGCCGCTTCCCGAGGCGGCCTTCTACGAGGACTTCGCTCAGATCGAGAACGGCGTGGGCGCTGTCGCGTCGCTTCGGTCCCGGCTCGCCGAGGGGCTCTCGTCCCTGCCGCCGCTGCCGGGGCATCGGATCGGCGTCGTCACCGGGACGGCCATGGCGCCGCTGATGCCCGAGCTCGTGGCCCAGGTCGCCGCGCGAACCGGCGCCTCCCTGGAAGTGATCCGCTCGGAGAACTCCCTGTTCGGTCCCGGCGTGACCACGGCGGGCCTGCTCACCGGCGCCGACTTCCGCCGTGCGCTGGCCGGGCGCGACGATCTGGACCTCGTCCTCATTCCCGCCGAGTCGATCAACGACGACGGACTCTTCCTGGACGACGACACCTTCGCGGCGCTCCGCGCGGCGCTGCCCATGCCGGTCCGGCCATCGTATGACTTCATCGACGCGCTGTCCGGGCAGCCGGACGGCGCGCTGGCGGTGGAGGCCGCGTGAGCGCGACGCCCGTCGTGGCGCTGGTCGGTCGGCCGAACGTGGGGAAGTCCGCGCTGTTCAACCGGATCGTGGGCCACGACATCGCCATCGTGAGCGACGAAGCGGGCACGACGCGGGACCGCCATTTCGGGCGCGCCGAGTGGCAGGGGCGGCAGTTCTTCCTCGTGGACACGGGCGGCATCACCGACGATCGCCGCGCGCCGCTCGATGCCGCGATCCGGCGGCAGGTCGAAACGGCCATCGACGAAGCGGACCTCCTGCTCATGGTCGTGGACGCGGCCGCCGGGGTGCATCCGATCGATCATCGCGTGGCGGAGATCCTGCGTCAGTCCGGCAAGCCGTTCCTGGTGGTGGCCAACAAGGTCGACCGGCCGACCGACACGTCGTGGTACGAGTTCTTCGCGCTGGGCGCGGGCGATCCGATCCCGGTGTCGGCGCTCAACGGCAAGCAGTCGGGGGACCTGCTCGACACGCTGGTCTCGCGGATTCCGGAGGCTCCCGCCGAGCCCGCCGATGCGCTGCGGGTGGCGGTCATCGGGCGTCCCAACGTGGGCAAGTCGTCGTTCGTGAACCGGCTGCTGGGTGAGGAGCGGCTCGTCGTGTCGGCGGAGGCGGGCACGACCCGCGATGCCATCGACGCCACGCTCCGCTACCACGGGCGCGACATCGTCTTCGTTGATACGGCGGGCCTCCGGCGGCAATCGAAGGTGGAGGAGGGCATCGAGTTCTACTCGGCCCTCCGCACCCGGCGGGCCATCGAGCGCGCGGACCTCTGCTGCCTGCTGATCGACGCGACCGAGGGGCTCCACAACCAGGACCTGAAAATCGCCGCGCTGGCGTGGGAGGCCGGCCGCGGACTCATCGTCGTAGTGAACAAGTGGGACCTGTACGCGAAGGACGACAAGAGCGCCCCGCATTTCGAGCGGGAGTGCCGGGACAAGGCGCCGTACCTGGCGTTCGTGCCGTTTCTGTTCACCTCGGCGCTCACCGGGCAGCGGGTGAGCCGGGTGCTGGAGGTCATCATGGACGTGGCGGCGGAACGGACCAAGCGCATCGCCACGAGCGAGGTGAACGACCGGCTCGGCGAACTGGTGGCGCGTCTGCAGCCGCCGCAGGCGGCGGGCCGGGAGGTTCGGCTGATGTACGCGACGCAGGTGGACGTCGCGCCGCCCACGTTCGCCGTCTTCGGCAATCACCCCGATCTGGTGCAGGAGCACTATGTGCGTTACCTGCATAACGGGTTCCGCGAAGCATGGGGGTTCCACGGCAATCCGGTGCGTATCGTGCTGCGCCGCAAGGCGGCATGAAGAACGGGCTCGCGCTCGCCGGCGCCTATCTGCTCGGCTCGATACCGTGGGCGTATCTTGCCGGCCGGCTCAAGGGCGTCGACCTGCGGACGTACGGCTCCGGCAACCTGGGCACGACCAATGTCCTGCGCCTGCTCGGCGCGCCGGCGGCGATCTTCGTCTACGCGCTCGACGCGGCCAAGGGCATGCTGCCGGTGCTGCTCTTTCCGCCGCTGTTCCACTTCGCGCCCCGGGGCGGATGGGCGATCGCGTGCGGGTTGTGCGCGATCCTCGGGCACGTGCGTCCCATCTACCTGATGCGCGGCGGCGGCAAGGGCGTCGCCACCGCCTCGGGCGTCTTCTTCGCGCTCACGCCGCTGGCGACGTTCGCCGCGCTCACGGGATTCCTCACGCTCCTGTTCACCACGCGCACGATGTCACTGGCGTCCCTGACCGGGGCGGCCATTCTGCCGGTCGCGGTCGGACTCACGGTCGGCGTGACGACCGCGCTCTTCTGGGTGTCCTTGGGAGTGGCCGCGTTCGTGTACTGGACGCACCGCGACAACATCGGCCGGTTGCGGCGTGGCGAGGAGAAGAAACTCGAGTTTCGGCGGCCGTCGTCAGGCGAGGCTCGGTCGGCATGAAGGCCGCCGTCGCCGGCGGTGGCGCCTGGGGGACGGCGCTGGCGGACCTTCTGGCCGGGGCCGGCCACGACGTGGTGCTCTGGGCGCGCGAACCGGACGTGGTGGAACACATCAACGAGACCCACGCGAACCCGCGGTTCCTGCCGGGCGTGGCGGGCATGGCGCGAGGATAGCGGCGGCGCCGTGCAGGGTGCCCGACGGAAGGCTGGCCGACGGCTTCGCGCGGCTACCATCCGCGCGCCCTAACCCTTTCGCGCGTGTGCCATGCCCAAGTTTCCCGCCCTGACGGCCTTGTGCGCTGCCATTGCCTTCGTTCGGCCGGCGTGGGCGC
>JABWBJ010000096.1 GCA_013360595.1 Gemmatimonadaceae bacterium
AGGTGGCCGACTGGCTGTCGGCGGCCGGGTTCTCCGCCACGCGCGTCGTCCCCATCGCGCCCCAGGGGAAGGGACCGGGGCTGTTCGTCGCCGCGGGCATCGCGCTCCCGGCCGTCGGACCGGCGACGGCCGCCCCTGGTGTTACCGGCGCGTCATCCAGTCGCTCTTAGACGAATCACCACTTCCTGCAGAGGCCTTCGCATGACCACGACCGTCCGTCCTGCCAGCTCCGCTCTCGATCGTCCCGCGTTCCGGGTCGCCGACCTCGGTCTGGCCGAGTGGGGCCGCAAGGAAATCCGGCTCGCCGAACACGAGATGCCCGGGCTCATGGCCCTTCGGGCCGAGTATCGCGGCGCCAGGCCGCTGGCGGGGGCGAAGATCATGGGCTCGCTGCACATGACGGTGCAGACCGCCGTGCTGATCGAGACGCTGGTGGATCTCGGCGCCGACGTGCGCTGGGTCTCGTGCAACATCTTCTCGACGCAGGACCATGCCGCGGCCGCCGTGGCGGTGGGGCCGCACGGGACGGCGGAGCACCCGCGCGGGATCGCGGTCTTCGCCTGGAAGGGGGAGACGCTCCCCGAGTACTGGTGGTGCACCGAGCAGGCGCTGATGTGGCCGGACGGATCGGGGCCGACCCTGCTGCTGGACGACGGCGGTGACGCGACGCTGCTGGTGCACAAGGGCGCGGAGTTCGAGCGCGCCGGGACGATCCCCGCGTTCGACGCCGCGAACGAGCCCGAGGAGTGGGGCGTGATCCTCGACCTGCTGCGCGAGCAGGCCCGGGTGAACCCCGGTCGCTGGTCGAAGGTCGCCGCCGGGATCCGCGGTGTCTCCGAGGAGACGACCACGGGCGTGCATCGCCTCTACGAGATGATGCGGAACGGCACGCTGCTCTTCCCGGCGATCAACGTGAACGATTCGGTGACGAAGTCGAAGTTCGACAACATCTATGGGTGCCGCCACTCCGTGATCGACGGACTGAACCGGGCCTCGGACGTGATGCTGAGCGGCAAGGTCGCGGTCGTGTGCGGCTACGGCGAGGTGGGGAAGGGGTGCGCGCAGGCCTTGCGGGGCCAGGGGGCGCGCGTGGTGGTGACGGAGATCGATCCGATCTGCGCGCTCCAGGCGGCGATGGAGGGGTTCCAGGTCACGACGGTGGAGGATGTGGTGAGCACGGCGGACGTGTTCATCACCGCGACGGGCAACAAGGACGTGATCACGGTCGCGCACATGGCGCGCATGAAGGACAAGGCGATCGTCGGGAACATCGGCCACTTCGACAACGAGATCGACATGGCCGGCCTCAAGAAGGTGCCCGGGATCCGGACGGTGAACATCAAGCCGCAGTACGACGAGTGGATCTTCCCCGACGGGCATTCGGTGCTGGTGCTGGCCGAGGGGCGGCTGCTGAACCTGGGTTGCGCCACGGGCCATCCGAGCTTCGTGATGTCGGCGTCCTTCTCGAACCAGGTTCTGGCGCAGATCGAGCTGCACCAGCACGCCGATCGATACGAGCGGAAGGTGTACACGCTGCCCAAGCATCTCGACGAGAAGGTGGCGCGGCTGCACCTGGCCAAGCTGGGGGTGAAGCTCACGGACCTCACGCCGGAGCAGGCCGCGTACATCGGTGTCGGGACGAGCGGTCCGTACAAGGCGGAGCACTACCGGTACTAGCGTCGGGCGTCGAGCATGGAGCTTGGTTCGCTGAACGAACTCGGGGCGTTGTGCGCGGTCTGGCGAACAGATGGGCGTCTTTACGAGCGGGGCCCCGGAGGTTCACGGCACCTGACCGCCTGCGCTGCTCGGCATGTGCCTGACGAGGCAGTCAGCGGACCCCGCGAGTCTGGCCAATAGGAGGAGGTTCGATCGGGCTATGGAAACGCAAACACCCTCAGGCTGAGACCGAATTGGCCGAGCGACGACGTTCGAATACGCCTGCCCGTCCCCAGGTCGTATTGTGCAATCGCCGCCTTTTGTGCATTGGGCGAAGTGGGTAAGGATCCCGTGGCCACGAAGGCGGTTGTCCCCGTTGCGCTTACCGCGACCGCTCTGGCGCGACCCACGCCGCCAGTTGACGCCGCACCGATCAAAGACAGGTGCCGGACGCTCGTCAGGTTACCTGCGTATTCGGAGAAGTGATCAGGGGCGTCTGGCAGCATCGCCTCGCCGCCGTCGACGTGATAGAAAGCTGATGCGATCCCGTTCGAAAGAAGGCCTGCCGGAAGCGAAGCGGCTACAGTCGTGGTGACAGAGCGAGCGCCAACGTCCAGCAAAGAAAGGAACGGCGGCGCGAGAACCGACATCTGCGTCTCGTCAGCAGAAAGCACTGCGTCGTAAGCGCCCATCGCCCCTGTTGGCACGGGAATCGAGTCGACGATGGCAAGGTGAGGCGTGAGCAGGAACACCGCGTTGGGCTTCGCGGAACTCGCAGCGCTTCGGGTCGCCGTAACAGCGATTGTGCCTTTGGGAGTGGCGGCGTTCCCTCTGAAGACCAGGATACGAGTGGCGAAAACGCGCAACGCGCGAAACGCGATGATCTTGTGTGCGGCGACATCGATTGCCGCTATGCCAGCCAGGTCCGCAGAGTCCACCGGAAAGACGTAAAGTCGGCGGCGATCCGGAGACAAGCCAACAATCTGAGGCAGGAAGAGGCGCGTCACCCCGGCGCCGGTCAGGCGATCGAATCGGATCGACCACTCCAGTTCGAAGGTCGCGGTATTCAATGCCACAACGTAGGCGTTGTCGCCTGCGGCATTCTGCCCCGACAGGAGCAGCAGAGACGAATCTGGCGAGATTGAAGCGTAGCCGGATGAATACAATGCCGGACCCACGAATCGCAGGAGCTTCAGCGACTGCCCGTCCAACAGTGCGGCTCTTCCGTTTTCCAGTCCGGTGACAACAACGGCGTCTGACCTCGGCTGTGGTGAGGTAGTGGATCCGCACCCCCACGATAGCAGGATCGCAACGGTCAGGAACGTGTGGCGCACCAGCGCGGATTCATGGCGTTCCGTCGCGTGAACAGCGCCATACCGAGTCGACATCACCCGCACTCCGGGAAACGACGTCCCGCGCGACCACCGCAGGGTCTACACCGGTCCGCAGGCTGGGGCAGTCGGCGAAACAGCAACGGTCTTCGGCGGGCTTTGCGCAGAATTGGCGTGGAGGAAACTGTCCGTTACCGTTACCCTGATTGTGAAGCTACTACCAGTGCCGTAGTACGCGTAGTCGAGGAACGGCTGGTTGTATCCCTGGCTTTGGCCGTTCACAGTCCAAGCGTAGGAGTACGGAGGAATCCCGCCCGTGACCGAGGCTATCCAACGGCACTGATGCGTCTTCCTGACCGAGTTCGGCGCGCCGATGATCGGCGTGAGTGGGAAGCCCTGAAGCGCGCGAAAGGCGTTCAGTTTTCCGCAGCCGAACTGATAGCTTGGGCCCCAGACATCCGCCGAAGCACAGATTCTCTGGCGTACGACGTCCTGAGTGAGGCCTGGTTCCCTCGCAAGGATCAGCGCCGCCACGCCGGCCGCTTGGGGCGCCGCAGCCGAAGTTCCCGAAAAAGACCGATAGTCGCTGTCTCCAACCGGACTGGAAGCACACCCGGGTGAGCCTGCCAAGTCCGTGCTCACGATGTCTCCGGCACACGACTCGGCGTTGTACCCTGACGGCGCGCTCACATCGATCTCCGGCCCATTAGAGGAATACCACGCGATCCCACCCTCCGGGTTCATAGCGGAGACGGCATCATATCTCGGGCAAACGCGTCGATCTCCTGACTCGTAGCGTTCCTGACGAACTGGATGACCAGCCGGTTTAGGTAGAGGCGCCAGCGATTGGTTCCCACCAGGTGGTACTTGGGCTCGGCAAACGCGAACGCGGGCGAGCCCCTAAGGGCTGCAGCAATCCTGCGTGACGCCGTCACTCCGCCTTCGGGCCCCATGCTGACCTCGAAATGACCTGGGATCTGCAGGATCGGCTTGACATTGCCCAGTGTCAGCCCCGATGCGCGGATGGCGTCCTGGACCTCACGCAACGACGCATCCGGAGAGGTAGCCACGACGAACGTGGTCGGGTCCGCAATCAAAGGTCGGGGCTCACGAAAGTTATAGGTGAACGGTGCGGAATCCGCATCCACCTTCGCGAGCGCTGCCGAAACCGCGGCGCTCGGCAGCTTCGCGACAGCTAGCGTCACCACTCGCGGACCGGCAGGAGCATCAGTGATGCTGGTGCAGCCGCCCAGCCAGAACGCAAGCAGGGGGGTCATTCGAACGATCAACATCGTGCAACCTTCAGGTCGACTACAGGTCATGATGGACTCCACCGCTCAGGCGACGCACTTGGCGGCCACCCTTGACCCCGAACCAGCGTCGACCACGTCGAATTCGAACATCAGAGCAATGGGTTTCCGATTCCTAACCGTAGCTCCGGTGTACCTGCCCGGACATAGCCGCTTCGGCAAAGCGTCGCTCAAAGGGCAACGCACGTGGGCCGCCTACCAACCGAGCCATAACTCCCGCGGCTCATTGAGTTCCGGCACGGCGCGACTGAGCGAATTCGCGCTCCCACGGTTGGCTGTCCTCCGTAGCTTCCACAAGAACTGGCGGAGCTCGGTCGCCGTATCGAACCCAAGCCTCGCGGCACGCTCTGAAGCGCGAACAATCCCGCGTGAGAGGAGTTCCTCGTGGTGCAGGAAACGAGCGCAGCGGACCAGCATCCGCGGCGGCGGCAGATCCGCGATTTGGCACCACCAAGACAGGGTGCGACGCGCCACGCCGAACCATTGCGACACCGCCGCAATCGAGAGGCCTCGGTGGCCATTGCGAAGCGCGAACTCCGTCAGACACTGCGGCCTGGTCGCCAAGCCTGCTCCGCTCAGCGCACGCAACGCAGCTCGCGGCGGCGGAGCCAGCGACCGCACCCTGACGCACTCGGCCAGCGCAGCCCTGTCCCCCGCCGACTCCAGAACGAAGAACCGATCGAGACCAGCCCGCGCATAGCGCACCATCTGCGCGGCGAGGTCGCGATCCAGCCGGTCACAGAGATACACGACGAGCTCCGGATACTTGGACCGGAGCCGCCGGAGTGCACCGAGCGACGAGGCGCCGTCCGCTGTGCGCGCACCAAGAAGGAGGATTCCGCCGCGCGCAAGGAACGGCGACTCGTCGTCCAGCACGCTGACCTGCGTGGCCCTGAACGCACGACTCAGGTCGCTGCTGATCGCGTGGCATCCGGCGTCGACAAGAACTTCAACGAGCGGGCGCCATCGCCCCCCCAGATCATCGCTGTGCATCGGCCATCGCACCATCGCCGGCTGCTGTCTATGCGCCAAGGGCCCGCCCTACCGGGCCGCGCGCTGGATACCGACCCTAACACAATGCGATCCACCCACTTGCGGGTCAAGGTGGGAGCGGTTCCCGCCGTGTCCAACGGAAGGCCGACCCGGATGCCCAGGCACGAGAGCCTGCAACAAGGCACTCGCCTTCCGGATCAGCGTGTCTCTCCTGCGTGCGCTCGGCCGAGTTAACGCCATGAGACACATCCGGTGCATCACCTCGGGGCCCGGCTGCCCTGAATCGTCACCGTTCATCGTCTTTCGCCACGCACTCAAATGCGCGTTCAACTCTCGTCCTGCCCAGACCCCGCACCTCGCAGACGCTCGCGCCGAACTCGGCGAGCGTCGACTGGAAGAGCGCGTGCAGCGCCTCGCGGGCGTGCCCCCGATCGCGGACGCCGTCCGGGATCCAGGGGACGTCCGTGCCGCACAGCAGATACCGATCGCCGAGCCGGGCCCTCGCTCCGGCCTCGACCCACGGCGGGCAGGCCCCGTAGTAATGGCGCGCGTACACGACGGTGCTGACCAGGTCGGTGTCGAGGACGAGCGTCGTGTGTCCCAGATGCCGGGCGCTGGCGATGGCGGCGTCCTCGGCGGCGATCTGTGCGCCGGCGATCGGGCCAACGTCGTCGGCGGAAAGCGGACGGCCGACGCGCTCCGCGTACGCGCGCGCCTGTTCCGGCACCCACAGGACGCCGAGGCGCGCGGCCAGTTCGCCGGCGAGCGTGGTCTTGCCGGTGCACTCGGATCCGGTGACGACCACGCGCTGCATCGTCACGCGCCGCCGGCGTGCCGCCGCCAGGACCGCCGCCAGTCCCGGTACCCGATGACCGCGAGCCCGAGGAAGACGGCGTACAGAGCCGCCGTCGGATAGAGCTGCCGCGCGATGAACATCGGCACGTACACGATGTCCACCGCGATCCAGATGAGCCAGTTCTCGAGCAGCTTGCGAGTCATCATCCATTGCGCCACGAGGCTCGTCGTGGTGAGCAGGGAGTCGAGCCAGGGCAGCACCGCGTCCGTGTGCCGATCGAGGGCCGTGGCCAGGGCCAGCCAGGCGAGAAGGTTGATCCCCAGCAGCACCGCGAGGAGCGCGCGAGGGGCGCGCGAGACGGTGAGTGCCGTGTGCTGCGCGCCGCCGTACAACCACTGGTACCAGCCGTACACGGACAGCAGGAGGTACACGACCTGCAGCCCCATGTCCGCGTAGAGGCGCGACTGGAAGAACACCACCGTGTACAGGCCGACGTTGACGATGGCGGTGGGCCAGCTCCAGATGTTCTCTCGCGTACTGAGCCACACACTGACGACGCCGAAGAGCGCGGCGCCGATCTCGAGCCAGGTCATTCAGCGGGGCCGAACCCGGATGATCCGGTCGTCGGTCGGCATGGGAGTCCCGCGTCCGTCCCGGTTGGACGTTCCGACGTAGATCGAGCCGTCGGGCGCCACCAGGACGGCCCGCAGCCGGCCGTACTCCCGCTCGAGGAGCCGTTCGCTGGATGCGACGGTGCGCCCGTCGGCCGACAGGGCGAGGCGGTGCAGGGTCGCGTCCTTGAGCGTGGCGAACAACAGGCTCCGGCGGAACGACGGGATCAGCGCATGGTCATAGTACGCCAGCCCTGCCGGCGCGATGGTCGGCGTCCAGTTCGCGATCGGCTCGGCGACGTCGTTCGCGGCGCAGAAGGAGAGTTCGGCGGCGCCGATGTCGCCGTCGCACCGGCCGTGCACGTTGGGCCAGCCGTAATTCCTGCCGGGCTCCACGATGTTCACTTCATCGTTGTCGGAGGGGCCGTGCTCGGTGATGTACAGCGTTCCGCCGGGCGCGAACGCGATGCCCTGCGGGTTGCGGTTGCCGAAGGACCAGACGCGAGTGCCGAACGGGTTGCCGGGAGCCGGCTGCCCCGTGAGCGTCAGGCGAAGCACCTTGCCGGCGAGCGCGTCCCGGTTCTGCGCGATCGCGGCGTCGGCGGCATCGCCGGTGGTGACGTAGAGGAACCGATCCGGGCCGATGGCCAGGCGCGAGCCGTTGTGGATCGACGACCCTGGAATGTCGGCGACCACGACCTCGGGGGGGCCGAGCGCCCCGCCAGTGTACCGCATTCGCACCACACGGTTGCGCGTGCCCCCGGCGCTACTGTAGGTGTGCGCCACGTACACCCAGGGATCGGTCGCGAAGTCGGGATGGAAGGCGAGTCCCATCAGTCCCCCCTCGCCGATCTCGGTGACCGCGACCTGCCCGACCGGTGTGACCGATCCGGACTGCGGGTCCACGCGGGAGATCCGGCCGCCCCGCTCCGTGACCCAGAGCTGTCCGTCCGGTCCCCACGCCAACTCCCACACGGTATCGAAGCCGGTCGCGACGACGCGCGCCTCGAGGTCGATGGGAGGTTCCGGCGCGCCGTTGCCCGCCGTGGCGGCATCACACGCGAGCATCCCCGCGGCCGCCAGCGCGACGGCGGTCCGTCGCACCTGCGCCGCGACGGGCCGTGCGGAGGGAGGCATGCCGCATGATAACGGCTCTCCGCGACGCGGGAGAGGCCGGGGCGGAGGGCGGCGGCTCTTCTCATTGCGCGGTTGGTCCGTACCTTCCCGCGTCGTGAACGCCGCC
>JABWBJ010000097.1 GCA_013360595.1 Gemmatimonadaceae bacterium
CTGGTCCGGCGACTCCCCCAGCCGGTTCATCGAGACGGTGAGCGCGTCCGTGTCCGTCAGGCCCATGATCGCCGCCGACGCCAGGACGCCGGACTCGCCGAGCACGCCCCGGATCCACGCCAGCGCCATCAGGGCGAACTGGAAGGCCAGCGCCATGCGGATCGCCGAGTCGAGCCGAAGCGGATTGCGCACCGCATCGACGGCGCGCGGCTCTCCGGCGGACTCCCAGCGGCGCGCCAGAGCGTACCCGAGCAGCAGGACGCCGACCGCGAGCGGAGGCAGCAGAAGCGGCAGCAACTCCCGGGCGACCGCCGAGTTCAGCACCGCGCTCACCAGCAGCACCCGAGGGATCATGACCGTGCTCGCCCCGACCACGCCCACCGCCAGCCCGGCCGCCAGCGCCCGGTCCTCGCGGCTGAGGCGCGAAAACTGGAACGTGACCGCCGTCGAGGAAACGAGGCCTCCGAGCAAACCGGTGAGGCCATACCCGCGCTGCGGCCCGACCGCCCGCCGCGCCAGGTACCCGGCGAAGTTGAGGCCCGAGAACAGCAGCACGACGATCCACAGACTCCGCGGCTGGATGCCGCCGAGCGGTCCATAAGTCTCCGCCGGGAGGAGCGGGAGAACGACCAGCGCGAGGACCGCGAACTGAAGCCCGGCGCGCAGTTCCTTCTCGCCGATGCGCGTCACGAATTCGCGCATGCGCTCCTTCTCGCTCAGGGCCAGCACCATCACGGCCGTCGCCCCGCTCGCCAGCTCGAGAAAGCCCAACCCGGCCAGGACGCCCAGGCCGAGGACGAGCAGCGCCGCCGCCTCGGTGGTCCCCTCGATCGTGTGGCCCCCTGGCGCGGCGGCACGGAAGTAGGCGGCGACCACGAGAAGCGATCCGCCCGCGATGAGGACGGCGCCCGCCAGTTCGGCGCCGGACGCCACCAGCCACCCGCTGACGCCGCCGAGGCTCCCGATGAGGAGGAACGTGCGGAGTCCGGCAAAGCGGGCCAGCGGCCCCGTGGCATGGCCGGACCACTCGCGCTCCAGCCCGACGGCAAGGCCGGCCAGCGCAGCCACCGCGAGGCGGGCTACGGTCTCGTCCAAGGCGTTGGATCTCCGGGCGCTTCACACACGGTGGGCGATCTCTCCCTTCGGCGCGGGAAAGGAATCTCTCCTCACTCGGCGCGCCTCGCACGTACCGCTCGACCCCGCCCTGTGTCAGGCATTACCCTACACGGATATGGGGGAACCGGCTGTCATCCTGCGCCCGCATGGGCACTTAACCTGCCTCCACGTCGGAACCCGCCCGACCGCCTGGGGGGAACTCGGAGTGACGAAGTGAGCAGTCCAGCGACAGCTATCGGCACTGAGCGCGCCGGAGGGGTGCGAGCCGGCGGGTTCATTGCAGCCCTGCTGCGGGTTCCGCTCGTGGGGAAGATCGCCGGCGCCAACGCGGTGATCGTTGTGGCCACGGTGGGCGTGCTCCTGGCGGTCGGGGTCGCGGAACTGGCGTCGGTGCGGATGGCCGTCGCCCTGGCGGTCCCGCTGTTGTCGGGCCTGGCGGTGAACGTGGCCCTGGTGTTCGTGGCCCTTCGGCCCCTGAGGGACCTCGAGACCACGGCGCTGCGGGTCTGGCGCGGGGAGCTCGAAGCGCGCGTTCCGCCCTCGCCGGTGGCCGACGCGGGGATTCAGCGCGTGGGCCACACGCTCAACGTCCTGCTGGATGGTCTCGCGGCCGACCGCGCGCGCCTTCGCACGCTGGCCACCCAGGTGATCATGGCCGGCGACCGGGAACGCGCGACGATTGCGCGCGAGCTGCACGACTCGACGGCGCAGTCGCTGGCCGCGCTTCTCCTGGAGCTGAGCGTTCTGGCGGGTCAGAACCGCGACCCGGGACTCACCGAGCGGATCGAGCGCGTGCGGGCGATCCTGACGGACGTCCTGGATGAGGTACGAATGCTGGCGCACACGGTCCATCCCCGGGTCCTGGACGACCTCGGGCTGGTGGCGGCGCTGCAGTTGCTGGTGCGCGAGACTCGTCAGCGCGGGATCGTGGCGGTGACCTTCGAGGGCCCGGCGCAGGTGGCCGAGGTCGACCCGGCGTGCTCCGCCGCGCTCTACCGGGTGGCGCAGGAGGCGCTCGGCAATGCCCTGCGTCACGCGCACGCGAGTTCGATCGCCATCACGCTGGTCGCGAACGGCGGGACGCTCCGGCTCGACGTGGCCGACGACGGCGTCGGGTTCGCGGTGGAGGAGATGGAGAGGCGCCGGACCGGCATGGGGCTGTTCACCATGCAGGAGCGGGCGATGCTCGTCGGTGGGGAGTTCCGGATTCACAGCGAGGCGGGGCGTGGCACACGGGTGACGGCGACGGTCCCGGTGAACGCAACCGCTCCAGCACACGCGGTGGGCGCCGTCACGGCCGCTCCGCAAACCTGATCATCAACGGGGGAATGTGTCATGACGGGAGATCTCATTCGCGTAGTGCTGGCGGACGATCACACGGTCGTGCGCGCGGGCCTCAAGGCCGTGCTCGGCACCGCAAAGGACATCGATGTCGTGGGCGAGGCCAAGAGCGGTGAGGAGGCGCTGGCCCTGGTCGAGCGCTTCCATCCGCACGTCGTCGTCATGGATCTCTCCATGAACGGCATGGACGGGCTGGCCGCGACGAAGGAAGTCGTGGCCAAGAAGAACGGGACGCGCGTCCTGGTGCTGACGATGCACCCCGAAGAGGACTACCTGGTCCCGCTGCTCGAAGCGGGCGCCGCCGGCTACCTTGTGAAGAGCGCCGCGGACCGGGAACTCGTCGATGCGGTGCGGGCAGTGGCCAAGGGTGACGTCTACGTCCGGCCGGCGGCGGCACGTGTGCTCGCCAAGGGCCTGACGAAGAAGGATCCGCATCAGCAGGATCGGGAGCGGTTCGAGCGCCTCACGGAACGGGAGCGGGACGTCCTGCGCCTGACGGCGCAGGGGTACTCGGCCCCGGAGATCGGCGAGCGGTTGTTCATCAGCCCCAAGACCGTTGACACGTACAAGCAGCGGATCAACGAGAAGCTGGGCCTGTCGCATCGCGCCGACTACGTGCAGCTCGCGCTGCGCCTCGGGCTGCTGGCGCAGGACTGACCACGGGACTCCCGCGGTGTGGCGCACCGCGGGCGCCGCGCTCCCATGACGGCCGTCGAGGCGGTCACCGCTTTCGGACGGTGGGGGCGCGAGCGCGTTGAAGGACTGGGCCGCTCGGGCCGGTTCATTGGCGATACGCTCGTCGCCGTTCGGGAGGTCGGGACCTGGTGGCCCGAGGCCACGCTTCACGCCCGCGAACTTGGCGTGCGGTCGCTCCCCATCGCGCTCTACATTGCGCTGTTCACCGGGGTCGTCCTCTCGCTCCTGGCGTCGTATTCGTTCACTGGCGCGGTGCCGCTGTACTTCGTCGGCACGCTGGTGGAGAAGACGATCACGATGGAACTGGCGCCGGTGCTGACCGGGCTCGCCCTGGCGGGCCGTGTCGGCGCCAACATCGCGGCCGAGCTCGGCACCATGAAGGTCACGGAACAGGTGGATGCCCTTGAGACGCTGGCGTATGATCCGCAGGCCTACCTGGTGGTTCCCCGGGTGCTGGCGGGCACGGTGATGTTCCCGGTGGTGGTCGGCCTGGCCATGGTCGTGGGGGTCGGCGCCGGCTGGGTGGCGTCGATCCTGCTGCTCAACCTGTCGTCGGAGGATTTCGTGAAAGGGCTGCGGCTCTTCTTCACCCCGTTCGACGTCCGGTACGGGCTGGTGAAGTCGGCGTCCTTCGGGACGGCGGTCACCTGGATCGGGTGCATGCAGGGCCTCGCGGCCCGGGGCGGGGCCCAGGGCGTCGGCCGCGCGGCCACGGCCGCGGTCGTCTACTCGGCGGTGATGATCCTGGTTCTCGACGCGTTCTGGGCCGTGGTCTGGCTGCTGGGAGCGGAGCGATGAAGCGGGGGAATGACTTCGCCGTCGGCCTCACGATGGTGGTCGGGATCGCGGTCATCATCGGGGCCACGCTGTGGGTCAAGCAGGCCGACTTCGGGCGGGACCGTTCGACGCTGACCGCGCGCTTCCGCGAGGCGGGCGGGGTGCGGGTGGGAACCCCCGTGGTCGTCCGCGGGGTCCGAGCGGGCCGGGTCGAGGCCATGGAGCTGGCCGACTCCGGCTTCGTCGTGGCGCGAATGGGACTCGATCCGGATGTCGGGCTGCCGGTGGATCCGGTGGTGCTGCTGAACGAGTCGAGCCTGTTCGGCGAGTGGCAGGCGACGATCACCAGCCGCGACGCGGTCGGGCGGGATCCCGACGTTCTGCGCCAGCTGCAGGAGACCTCGCGGGGCGGCGACGTGCTGCCGGGAGCGACCCTGCCCGACATTGCGCGCCTGACGGCGGTGGCCGGCCGCATCGCCGGTGACGTGGCCTCGGTGGCGGAGCGGGTCCAGGTCGCGTTCGACGACCAGGCGGCGCGCGAACTGCGAGCGTCGCTCAGGAACTTCTCGGAGCTCTCCACGGTCCTCTCCCAGACAGTGCGGGAGCAGTCGAACAACCTCACGACGGTGTCCGCGGACGTGCGGGGCGGCGTGAACTCGCTCCTCCGGTCGGCGGAGCTCCTGCGGGCCGTGTCGGAGCGGGTGGATTCGTCCACGTCGCGGGGAGAGATCCGGCAGATCGTCACCGACGCCGGCGAGGCGGCGCGCCAGCTGCGGGAGACGGGCCGGCGGCTGCTCGCCATCTCCGAACAGCTGGGCCGCTCCCAGAACCGGCTGGAGTCGTTCCTGGCCACGAGCGACTCCATCGCCCGGAAGCTCAACTCGGGGGAGGGTTCGTTAGGCCTGATGCTGAACGACCCGACGCTGTACCGGAACACCGATTCGGTCATGCGCCAGCTGCAAGGCCTGCTGGCGGACATCCAGCGGAATCCCCGCCGGTACATCAACCTGCGCATCTTCTGATGACCGGCCGGTTCGGTGGCGGAGACGGGGCGGCGGGGGCGGCGGGGGCGGCGGCGGCCCGCGGCGGCGCAACAGTTCGTGCAGTTTTTGCGCCAAGTCGCATCGCGAAGCGGGGCCGATGGTCGAGGGGACCAACGGCGTCTATATCTGCGCCACCTGCGTCGAGCTATGCCACAACATCATCCGGCAGGAGAAGCGGCGTTCCGGCGGGGCCGGCGTGCTGCTCGAAAAGGTTCCCAGTCCGCGTGAAATTCGCGAGCACCTCGATCGCTACGTCGTCGGCCAGCCCTACGCCAAGAAAGCGCTGTCGGTCGCGGTGCACAACCATTACAAGCGGCTGAATCACTGGGAGCAAAGCGATCGCGACGACGTCGAGCTTGAGAAGACCAACATCCTGCTGATCGGTCCGACCGGCTCGGGCAAGACGTTGCTGGCGCGCACCCTGTCGCGCATCCTGAACGTACCGTTCGCCATCAGCGACGCCACCACACTGACCGAGGCCGGCTACGTCGGCGAAGACGTCGAGAACGTGCTGCTGCGGCTGTTGCAGGCGGCCGATTACGATCTCGACTCGGCCCAGCGGGGCATTGTCTATATCGACGAGATCGACAAAATCGCACGCAGCGCCGGCAACGTCAGCATCACTCGCGACGTTTCGGGCGAGGGCGTGCAGCAGGCGCTGCTGAAGATTCTCGAAGGCACGATCGCCAACATCCCGCCGCAGGGCGGCCGCAAACATCCCGAGCAGCAGTACATCCAGATGGACACCTCGCGCATCCTGTTCATCTGCGGCGGCACGTTCGCCACGCTGGGCGAGATCATTCAGCGACGCATCGGCAAGAAGACCATCGGCTTCGCCACCGAACTGGACGGCACGACCGAGTCGGCCGTCGAGGCGGCCGAGCTGTTGCGGCAGGTGGTGCCGGAGGACCTGATCGAATTCGGGATGATCCCGGAATTCGTCGGCCGCCTGCCGCTGATCGCGACGCTCGGCCCGCTCGACGAAGAAGCGCTCGTCAGCGTGCTGACCGAGCCGCGCAACGCACTGTGTCGGCAGTACCGCAAGCTGTTCGAGATGTCCGGTTGCGAGCTGGAGTTCACGCCCGGCGCGCTGCGGCTGATCGCGCGAGAGGCGCTGAAGCGCGAGACCGGCGCCCGCGCCCTGCGAGCCGTCATGGAAGAGTTGATGCTCGAAGTGATGTATCAACTACCCGACCGGCCGGACCCCACGCGATACGTCATCGACGAAGCGGTCGTTATGGGCGAGGTGTCGCCGCTTTCGACGGCCCAGGCGCTGCGAAAAGAGTCGGCTTGACGCCGAGGCGAACGCCTCACGCTTACTGACGTGCGCGGTTCGTTGCGCCACGCATGCTCGTTCGGGCAGCCGTCGTGACACACGCGGTGTCAGCACGGTCAAGCCGTCTACAGATGCTTCTTGTCGGATTGGCCAATTCCTCCCGGTGCGGGGCCTTGACCGTGCCGACCCACCGGTCTGGATGGCCACTTCAATCGGTTTCGTTCTCCCCTCCATCGGGAAACGTGTCCGGCACGCAGATGCGTTCGATGGACTGCGCCCGCCCCGACTCCGCGTCGATGCGAACGAGAATGCCGCACAGCCGCACGTCGCCGGTCGCGACCTCAAACGCCGATGGAATTCCCGTCAGAAGCGTGCTGACGACGCGATCTTTGCGCCGGCCGAGCACCGAGTCGTAAGGGCCGGTCATCCCCAGGTCGGTGATGTAAGCGGTGCCGTTGGGCAGCACCCGCTCGTCCGCGGTCGGGATGTGCGTGTGCGTGCCGAAGACGATGCTCGCTCGGCCGTCGAGATGCCAGCCCATCGCCACTTTCTCGGCCGTCACTTCGCCGTGGATTTCCACGACCACGATGCGCACGTTGGGCGGCAGCGCTGACAGCCAGCGATCCACGGCGGCGTAAGGGCAGTCGGTCGGCGGCTTCATGTATAACCGGCCGAGCACGGTCATGACCGCGATCGACGGCCCCTTTTCGGTGACAAAGACCGTCGCGCCGCGGCCGGGTGCGTGGCTGGGCATGTTGGCGGGTCGGATCAGCCGCTCGGACTTCTGGAGGACGGGAAAGATATCGCCGCGCTTGAAGGCGTGGTCGCCGAGCGTCTGCACGTCGATGCCGTAGCGAGCGAACTTTTCGTAGAGCGACGCCGTCAGCCCCGAACCGCCCGCGGCGTTCTCGACGTTCGCGATGACGCAGTCGACGTCGCGCTCGCGGACGAGGCGGGGCAACGCGTGCGAGAGCACGTGCCGGCCGGGACGCCCGACCACGTCGCCGATGCACAGGATGTTGAGGTCCACGACGAAGAGCACTCCGCTGACGGCCCGGCGCGCTGCGCCGCCCCCGTCCCGCCGATCCGGCACTATAGCCGCGGCTCGCGAAACGGTCTGCGCGGTGGATCGAGCGACACGCGCCGGTCGGGTCCAGATAAACGAATCGCCGCGAGGCGTGGCGTGTGGGTCCTCAAAAACCGTCGCGCGTCCGGTGTTTGCGTCGATTCGTGTCATGAAAGAAAAATTGCTAAACCGCCGGACGGCGAATCGTATATTTCGTGCGGTGGGGGGAGACACGACGGCGGGCGCTGATCCGGTCCGGTGCTCACGCGGCGAATGCCGGGGGCATCGGGCCGGATCATCCCGTCCGTCGTCGATTTCTTCGAGAGTCACTTCCCCTTGGTCAGGTGAACGACTTCGTCGGGTCGCTCGGGCGAGCGGCGACGGATGGGACGCCGGGCGACGCACCCGTATCGGCGACGGCCTGATGGACCTCGCACTCGAAATCGGGGCGTGCCGGCAGCGTGCGGCAGGCTGTGACGGCAGCGGGCCGGGTGGATGCTGCGACGGCGGTGCGGTCATGGGCGCCGATGGCGCCGCCGCACGTCGGTTATCGCGGTTCAGGGTCGCCCGGCGGGCGTTTGCGTGTCG
>JABWBJ010000098.1 GCA_013360595.1 Gemmatimonadaceae bacterium
CCACCAGCAGCGCTTCCCGGGTTGACGCGGCGGCCACTTCCCGCCAGTCCGCCGCGCTCATGCCCCGCTCCGCGCAACGGACCTCGAGCGCCAGCTGGGCGGACCACGCCGGGTCGGCGACTCCGATCATGAGGCGCCGGAGATACCCTCGGGCAGCAACGGCATCGCCCCGGCGCGCGGAGATCTCGCCGAGGTGAAACAGCGGCGGTGTGAACGTCGAATCGATCGAGAAGGCCGTGGCGAAGGCCGCCGCGGCCAGCGAATCGAGCGGGGCCTCGGACGGCATGAGGTGGTAGTACGTGTCGCCCAGGGCCATGGCCGCTTCCGCCCAGCCCGGATCGGCCGAGAGCGCGTCGCGGAACCCGGCCGCCGCATCGTCTGCGCGGCCCTCGAGATACGCCTGCACGCCGCGCAGGTAGGGGCGGTACTTCGCCGGGAGGAGCCCCTCGCTGGCCCTGGCGAGCCGGATGAGTTCGATCGCCTCGGGCAGGCGGTTCTGCCAGCTCGCCGCCTGGGCCCCCTTGATCGCCGCGTACGCGAACAGCGAGTCCTCGGCCACGGCGGCGCGGTAGCGGTCGAAGGCGGTCGCGAAGCGCGCCTTCCGATACGCTTCCTCGCCCTCGAGCAGTCGCGCCACGGCGGCGAGGCTCCGATCGGTGAGGGGCGACAGATCGACGCGTCGATCGGGGGAGAGCATGCGCGACAACAGCCGCGGGAGCGCCCTGATGGCGAGCGCCGCGACCGGCGTCGGCGCGCCGGGCGTGCTGTCGCTCAGGCTTTCCTGCGCGACGAGCGAATCGCCGGCGGCGTCGTGCAGGAGCATCGTGATGGACGTGCGGCCGGCGGTGGTCGTGGCCGCGGACGTGAGGTAGTAGCGCGCGCCGCGGCGTCGCGCGAGCCGCCTCGCCTCCGTCCGCTGGAGCAGGCCGGGATTGGCGCGCGTGGCGCTGTCCAGATCGTCCCAGGCCGGGATCCACCGGAGCGGATCGGTGTGCTCGACGGCAATCTGGATCGCATCAGCGACGCGCAGGCCTTCGTCCGGATCCGACTCGGTCGCGCCGGTCCGCGCCGGGAACACGACCACGCGGCTGTCGTCGGGATCCGGCCAGCGATTGATGTACCACCACCCGCCGGCGGCCACTGCCGCCAGGGCGAGCGCGGACACCGCGCCGGTCACCCACGATGGCCGGCGCTTCGCCCGGACCAGCCTGGTCGTTCCCGACTCGAGCGCCCGGACGAACTCCTCGACCGAACCGAACCGGTCGGCCGGGACCTTGGCCAGCGCCCGCTCGATCGCCGCGATGATCCCGACCGGCACGGTCGGCCGCGCGACTTCGAGCCGCGGCGGCGGTTCCGCCATCTGCCTGGCGAGAATGGCCTGAGACGTGCGGCCGGCAAAGGGCGGGTCGCCGGCGAGCATCTCGTAGAGACAGACCGCGAGCGCGTACTGGTCCGTCCGCGCATCCAGCGCCGACGACCCCAGCGCCTGCTCGGGGCTCATGTAGCTCGCCGTCCCCACGGCGATGCCCGAGTCGGTGAGCCGGTCGCCGGCCGCGACCACGATCGCGCGCGCGATGCCGAAATCGCTCAGGATCGCGCGTCCCCCGGACAGCAGGACGTTCTCCGGCTTGACGTCCCGGTGCACGATGCCACGGCGATGGGCCCAGGTCAGCGCCTCCGCCACGTCTCTCGTCAGGCGGAGCGCCTCCTCGACCGGCAGCGGGCCATCGCGGGTGATGCGCGAGCGCAGCGTCTCGCCGTCGATGAACTCCAGGACGCAGTAGAGCGTGCCGTCCGCCTCGCCCGAATCCAGCAGCCGCGCCACGTTGGGATGGTCGATCGTGCCGGCGATGCGGATCTCGCGCAGGAAGCGCTCGGCCATGGCGCGCGACGCCAGTTCCGGCCGCATGACCTTGATGGCGACGGTTCGGCCCGACGACAGTTCGCGGGCGCGGTACACGACGCTGCTCCCGCCCCGTCCGCACTCCTCGAAGATCTCGTACCGATCGGACAGCGCCGAGCGCAGAGAAGGCTCGATCGAACTCGTCACGGACGACGGGACGACGACCGGGCGGGCGCCGGCTCGCTCATTGGCAGTTTCCGATGGCCTTGAACGACGCCAGGTACGCCGGATTCTCGACCAGCAACGGAGGGTTCGTGGCGCACCAGGCCGCCACATCGCGCGCGGCCTGAACGGAATCGATCCTCGCCAGGGCCTGGGCCGCCCGGAGTCGATACTTGAGCCGGAAGGCGTCATGCTGCCGACTGACGGCCCTCGTTGATTCGGCCGGCGCCAGCGGCGCCATGGACCCCAGTCGCTTGGCCCGATACCGCGCCACGCGGACCACGGCATCGATGGCGCGCAGGCGGCCAAGAGAATCTTCCGCGATCGTCGGACCGTCGAGGAGCGCCGCGGACAGATACGGGATCATCACGCGCCCCTTGGCGACGACCGCGTCCAGCTCACCCTCCTGGCAATCCGTGCAGTGGAACCACTCCAGGAGGATCCGCCGATGCACCTCGGGGACGTCCCAGGGACCGCCGGCTCCTCCGGAGCCGTTGCACACGGACAGCGCGCCGGCCGCGGCGAGAAGCGCCAGGGTCTGGCCGAATCGGTTCGTCCGAAGCGAGCGTCGGTTCATGGCGGACTCCGGGCCAGGATGTCGTCGTGGAGTCGCGGGCACTGCGGGGCGGTGCCGGAGCAATTGAGCGGGGCGGACTTGTTGCGCCCCGCCAGCACGATCCACGATCCGGCGTGCAGCGCCGCGCGGAACGCCTGCCCCACGGAGAAACGATCGCGCAGCCCCCCCATCCCCTCCTGGGCCTCCACCATCAGGTTGCTGTGGAAGAAGCCGGAGTTCCAGGAGACGTGCTGCAGCGACAGCGCGTGCCCGATCTCATGGGCGACGGATTGCGCTTCGACCACGCCCACCGGGAGGAAGATGGCGTGCGACGCCCCGAACTGCGTCCAGTGCGTCGGATCGCACTCCCAGGGGACCTCGACGACCCCCGTGGACCGCTGGACCATGTAGACCATCAACCGGTCCGGGTCGGGCTGTTCGTTCGCAGGGAGACCCATCAGGTCCTCCCCGAGCGCCGTGCAGTCGCTCTTCCACTGGAGCTTCCCGCTCGCCAACCTCACGGGATCGATCTCCACCCGCGCGCCGACGAGCGACGACTCGATGAGCTCGGCGCCGCCCTGCAGGTCGAGCGCGAACTGGCTCATGGGATCCGGCGTGGTCCCCGTCGTGTTGTCCGCCGCGAAGACCGGGGTCAACGTGATCTTGACCGGCCCCCACGTGGGGTCGAGGGGCCCGAGCGAGGTCGTGTTGGGCCAGTTGCCCGGCCGGCGCCAGAGTGCGTGCTCGGGGGAGAGGACCGTCCCTGAGGCGGCGTCGCCGAGGGGAGGAACTCCGGCGTTGTCGAACTTCGCGAATGTGGCACGACCGACGAACGCACGGATTGCGTTCGATGTCCATGCACCACCGGTGGCGCCGGACGCCAGCGCGGCCATCGGCAGCGGCTTGACCGACGCCGCGGGCACCTCCACGCCGTGCAGCGGCTTCGCGTAGACGACGCGGACGGGCACCTTGTAGCTGAGTCCCGATGCGGCATGCGTGACTACGACCCGGAACTGGTAGTCCGCGGGCGGCTGGCTCGACTTGATGGTGATGCTGGCTTCGTGCGGCCCGAGGACTGAATGCGTGGCGAGCGAGCCGGCTGGATCGACGGCAAAGCCGACTGTCTCGCCAGGCATCGGATTATGGTTCCTGTCGTAGACGTGGCCGCCGACGCGAACCTCGAGCGGGCGGTTGGGATCCTCGACGTAGACGTCGAGTTCGTCCGGAATGACCACCAGGTGCTTCGCGGATTCGGCGGCTGGCGCGGTCTTTTCGGGCCACGGCTCGCACGCGTCGCAGCCGGCCAGCCCCAGCGTCATCAGTGCGGAAAAGCACCGTGTCGCACCCCGGACGCCCGCAACCGTCATGGCTCCCTCCGGCGCACTGGAACCGTGTCGCACCCCGCCAGAAATGGTACAGGCCGCCAGCGAGGACCGCCAGCCTCGGAGGCTACCGGCGCGTCGTCATCCAGGCCCGCCAGCAGCGTCTGGCGGAGTCTCCGAATCAGGGTGATCCACCCCCGCCGGCGCCCACGGCATGGATCGTTCCACGAACACCAGGAAGTGATCCAGCAGGTCGGGATCGAAGTGCCGGCCGCGTTCGTCGCGCATGACGTCCACCGTCTCCGCGACGGGGCGTGCCGACCGATACGGCCGATCGCTCGTGAGCGCATCGAAGAAATCGACGATGGCGGTGATCCGGGCCGGTCGCGGGATGGACGGGCCGGTGAGCCGTTGCGGATATCCGGTGCCGTCCCAGCGTTCATGGTGAGCGAGGGCGATGACGGCGCCCAGCTGCAGCAACGATGACGGGGAGTCGCGGAGGATCCGGTGCCCGATGATCGTGTGCTGCTCCATGGCCCGGCGTTCGTCGAGGTCGAGCGGGCCGCGCTTGAGGAGGATGGCGTCCGGCACGCCGACCTTGCCGACGTCGTGCATCTGCGCCGCGTGGTACAGATCGCGGGCCTCGCCCGGCCGCCACCCGTCGGCCAGCGCCAGCTGCTCCGCCAGGGCGCCGATCCGGCGGATGTGGGCGGCCGTGTCGCTGTCCCGGAACTCTGTCGCCGTAACCAGTCGGCGAATGGTATCCAGGTGCGCCTCCTGCAGCGCCGCCGCCCCCCTGCGCTCACCATCGAGGGCTCGCTCGAGATCGACCGTGCGCTCACGGACCGCCTGTTCCAGTTCCGCGTTATGCCGGGCGATGGCGTCATGCGCCTGCTTCAGAGTGAGCAGCCACCCGCAACGCAGACGCAGTTCGGCGAAGTCGAACGGCTTCCCGATGAAGTCGTTGGCGCCCGCCCGCAGCGCCCGCAGCCGCTCCGCGTGTCCGGCCTGACCCGTAATCATGAGGATCGGCAGCGACGCCCCGCTCTCGGTCTTCCGGATGCGCGCCACCACGTCGAACCCCGACATTCCCGGCATCTGGACGTCCATGAGGATGAGATCGTGGCCTTGCGCCACGGCCAGGGCCGTCGTGCCGTCGGCGGCCTCGGAGACGGCATGTCCCAGGGTCTGCATCGCGCGAACCAGGACGGTTCGGACCTCCGCGTCGTCATCGACCACCAGCACGCGCGCCTTTGATCGCGACGCGGCTTGATGTCTCGTCATGACGCCACCGGGCCGACGGGGAAGTAGAGGTCGACGGTCGTTCCGCGCCCCGGAACGCTCGAGACCACGACGGCCCCGTGGTGTTGCTTCATCAGGCCGTACACCATCGCCATGCCCAGCCCCGTTCCCTGATTCCTCGGTTTCGTCGAGAAGAACGGTTCGAAGACCCGGCTCAGCACCTCGGGATCCATGCCGACGCCGGTATCCGTGACGCGGAACCGCAGGAAGACGCCTTCGGAGCGTTCGTGGTGTCCGTTCCAGGCGGGGGCGCCGCGCGTGAGTTGCGCCTGCACTCCGAACACGCCGCCGCCGGGCATCGCGTCGCGCGCGTTCGTCGCCAGATTCAGCACGATCTGCTCGACCGCCACGGGATCGGCGAGGATCTCCGGCAGGTCGTCAACGACCGCCAGGTCCAGACGGATACCGGCCGGAAGGATGTGGCCGAGCGACGTGACGATGTCCGCGAGGAGCGGGCGCACGGCGACCGGACGGAGCGCCAGCGGCTGCGATCGAGCGAAGCTCGTCAGGCGGCGGATCATCGCCGCGCCCTTCCATCCGGCCGAACGAACCGATTCCAGCAGCCCCCGGTTCGGGTCCTGGTCGCCGAGGTTGGCGAGCGCAAAGGAGGAGTTCGAGACGATGATCGTCAGCAGGTTGTTGAGGTCGTGCGCGATGCCGCTGGTCAATTGCCCGAGCGCCTCGAGCTTCTGGGCCTGCCGCTGTCGCGCCTCCAGCTCCCGTCGGGCCGTTACGTCCTGCATCACCGACTGGATCCGGCCGTCCGGCAGGCGGCGGGCCGAACTCTCCACGAAGATGCTGGTTCCGTCACCCCGCAGCAGTTCCCGGTCGAGCGCCAGGGAACCGTCGGCGGCCACCATCGCGAGGTACCGCCTGACGTTATCGCGCTCCTCGGGCACGAACGTGTCCGCAATGTTCCGTCCCAGCAGGTGCGGGCGATCGCGCCCCATGAGATCGACGGCCCGGGCATTGGCGCCCAGGATCGTGCCGTCGGCCTCGAGCAGAACCATGGCTGCCGGCGCCTGTTCGATCAGCTCGAGGGCCACCGCTTCGCTGGCTCGCAGCTGCGCCTCCACCTCCTTGAGGGTCGTGATGTCGTTGGCCGCGCCACGCATTCTGACCGCCGCACCGGCCTCATCCCGCTCGATCTCACCGCGGATCGACAGCCAGCGCAGTCGGCCATCGAGCTGTGTAACGCGCAGGTCCATCTCGACTCTCGACTCGGCCCCGGCGCGGGCCGCTTCGATCGCCGTCAGGCCGCGCACCCGGTCGTCCGGGTGCAGGAACTCGGCCCAGGCCGCGAAGTCGTCCTCGTCGGGCAGGTCCGCGTCCCCCATGCCGGTCCGCCACCCGCCGCTCATCCGGAACCGGTTCGATCGCAGGTCCCATTCGAAGATCGCCGTCCGGGAGGCGGTGAGCGCCAGCTCAAGGCTGTGGGTCGTGCGGGCCAGCGCCGCTGCCAGTGCGTGACTGGCGGTGCGGTCCGTCAGCGTGACCACGAACGCTTCGATCAGCGGATCGTCCATCCGGTTGACGACGACCGCCTCGACGACGCCCCAGCCGTCGTCCCCGGCACGAACGCGAAGCTCGACGCGCTCCAGGGTTCCGCCAGCCCGGAGGCATCGCGCCAGCGCGCGACGGGCCAGTGGCTGGTCATCCGGATGCACCAGATCAAGGGCGACCCGGCCGACGAGGTCCTCCTGCCGCCAGCCCAGGACGTGGTCCGATGGGTGACTCGCGTAGATGACCTGGAAGTCCGGGCGCAGCAGCAGGACCGCATCCGACACACTGCCCAGGACGCGCCCGAGCGCATTGCGACTCAGCGCGGCGGGGGCGGGGCGCGGCGGGCGCAGGGCTTCGGCGACGCTGTCAAACTGCGACGACTTGTCGAGAAACACATCCGCACCGAGCGCCATGGCGCGTTCCCGGTACGCGGCGTCGTCGTAGTTCGTGAGGACGACCACGCGGGGACGGAAGTCGGCCAGGGCCAGCTGCCGCAACACATCGAACCCCGAGCTCTTCGCGAGGCCGAGGTCGAGCACCACGCAGTCGGGACGAACGGATTCGACGACGTCCAGGGCCGTTTTGGCGTCGCTGGCATGGCCGACGATCGAGAAGCCGGCCGACTCGAGCAGTACCTGTAATCGTTCGCGGACGCCCTCGGCGTCGTCGACAAGCACCACGCGCTGGTGCGTGAAACCATCAGTGGGAGACACGATATCCGGTCCGGTTGGCAGTGCACGCAACCTGGGCCCGCGCGATCGGCGGCAGCATCGGCGGCCGGTCCTCGCCAGCGTGCGACATCGCGATCCCGGCCTGTAGGACGGAACCCGACGAAGCCCCGTCGCGCCGCGCCAGCGCGGCGGCCCCCGTCAGGCGAGCCCGCGCTGCAGAGCGTAGCGGATCAGGTCGGCGGTGCTCCGCAGGGCCAGCTTCTCCAGCAGTCTCGCGCGGTAGGTGCTGACCGTCTTGGCGCTCAGCCCGAGCTGCTCGGCGGTCTCCTTCACCGTACGGCCGCTCGCCAGCAAACGGAGCACTTCCAGCTCGCGGTCCGACAGCCGCCCGTGTGCCGGCGCGGCCGCGGTGTGTGCCGCATCGGCGGCCAGCAGTTCGCCGACC
>JABWBJ010000099.1 GCA_013360595.1 Gemmatimonadaceae bacterium
GCCGGGCCCCGTAGACGTCGCTGACGCGCCGCCGACGGCCCTCCGGCGTCGGCCAGATCGCGAACAGCGCGCCGCCGACGGCGACGATGACGCCGAGCCAGAACCAGACGACGAACGGGTTGACGTTGAAGCGGATCTCGGCCGGGGGCGGATCGGCGAGGTACCGGTCAGCGAGCCGACGGACCATCTGCCCCTGCGCCTGGGCGATCACCGCCTGCACCCGGGGGTCGGCGAGCTCGGCGCCCGAGAGCCCGGAGAGCGCCTCCGCATAGCGCCGATCCCTGCTGTCGATCACCCGGTCGAAGCCGCTCAGGTCCGGCTGCATGGCCGACCAGAGGTCGCGCGAGAAGCTCTCGGTGCGGCCGACCTCGCTCGTCGCCTCGCCCTCGAAGAAGCTCCGCAGCGGCGCGTCGGGCTCGGCGGCGGCACCGGAGTAGTACTCGCGCGACGGGCTCAGCGTCGTTACGTGACGACCCTCCCTGCTGACATCGAGGACAGCCCCGAGGGCCAGCTTCTGCTCCCCTCCGTCGATCGTGACCGTCGGGCGCTCATAGCTGATCGTGAAGTCGCCGACCGGCGCCTGGTCTCCAGGGCTGAGCCGGAGGTCGCGGCTGGTCTGGAAGCTGGAGGAGGCGGCGACGCCGAACAGCGCGAGAACGAGCCCGACGTGGGCGACATAGCCGCCGTAACGACGCCGGTTGCGGGTCAGAAGCGATCCGAGCGCGGCCGCGCGGCTGCCGCCGGCGAGGCGGCGCCGGGCGACGGTACCGCGCCAGAACTCCTGGCCGACGGCGGCGAGGGCGAAGGTCGCGACGCAGAACAGCAGGTAGGCGGTGACGCTCTCGGCGATCCCGACCGCCAGGGCGAGGGCGATCGCCGCGACCAGCGTCGCCGCGAGCGGCACCGCGATCGCGCGGGCGATGCCAGTGAGCGTGACGCGGCGCCAGGCGACGAGCGGGCCGATCCCCATGAAGAGGACGAGCAGGATCGCCAGCGGCGTCGCGTAGCGGTTGAACCACGGCGCCGCGAGCGACGAGGCCTCGCCGGTGACGGCCTCCGAGATCAGCGGGAAGAAGGTGCCCCAGGCGACGACGGCCGCAAGGCCGACGAGCAGCACGTTGTTGAGCAGGAAGATCGCCTCGCGGCTGAACAGCGAGTCGAGGCGGCGCTCCGTGCGCAGCGAGTCGAGCCGGGAGACGATCAGGACGGTCGAGCCGATGACGACGACCGCGATCAGCGCCAGCAGCGGCGGTCCCACCTTCGACTCGCCGAAGGCGTGGATCGACTGCAGCACGCCGGAGCGGACGAGGAACGTCCCCAGAAGCGAGAGCGCGAACGTCGCGCAGATCAGCGACACGTTCCAGACGCGCAGCATCCCGCGCCGCTCCTGGACCATGATCGAGTGCAGGAAGGCGGTCCCGGTCAGCCACGGGATCAGGGCCGCGTTCTCGACCGGATCCCAGGCCCAGTAGCCGCCCCAGCCCAGCACCTCGTACGACCACCACATGCCGGCGACGATCGCGGCGGTGAGGAACATCCACGCCGCCAGCGTCCAGCGCCGCGTCAGGCGGATCCAGCCGTCTCCCTCGACTTCGCCCGAGAGCACGGCGCCGATCGCGAACGCGAACGGGACCGACATCCCGACGTATCCCAGGTACAGCAACGGCGGGTGGACCGCCATCAGCGGGTGGTTCTGCAGGAGCGGGTTCGGCCCGGGCCCGTCCGGCGGCACCGGCGACACCAGCGTGAAGGGATTGGCCGGCCCCACCAGCAGGATCAGGAAGAACACGCTGATGAGGAGCAGGACGCCGCCCGCGTACGGCACCAGCATCCCCTCGCGCCGGCGGTGCTGGTACGTCACGAGCGCCGCGAGCGAGGCCAGCACGAAGATCCAGAAGAGAATCGACCCTTCGAGCGCCCCCCACAGCGAGATCACCGTGTAGAAGAGCGGCGTGGCGCGGCTCCCCACCATGGCCACGTACTTCACGCTGAAGTCGTGGGCCACCAGCGCATACACCATCGCCAGCGTCGCGACGGTCACCAGCGCCCACACCGCGTAGAGCGCCAGGCGTCCCGAGCGCAGCAGGGCCGCGTGCGAGCGCCGGGCGCCCAGGAACAGCGCCAGCGCTCCATAGAGCGCGACGCCTAACGCCACCAGCAGCGAGGCGGATCCCAGCAGGCGCGTCACGTGCCGGCCCCCTTCATGAGGGAGCGGTACATCTCCTGCGGCCGCTCGCCGTGCTCCGGCTTCCGGTACTCGTTGGAGTGCTTGACCATCAGCTCGGTCGCCTGGAAGACGCCGTCCCTCCGGTACCGGCCTTCGAGCACCACCCCCATCCCGTCCCGGAACATCTGCGGCGGCGCCCCGCTGCTCTGCACCGCCACCGCCGGTCCCGTGGTGTCCATCACGGCGAACCGGAGCTCCAGGCTGGCCGGGTCCCACTTCACCGAACCGGGCTGCACGAGTCCTCCCAGCCGCACCGGCACGTCATACGCCGCCGGCCCCCGCGCAAGCAGCTCCTGCGGCGTCAGGAAGAACACGACGTTCGAGTCGATGTTGCCGTACAGCAGGAACCCGAAGGCCCCCACCACGACGGCGACGCCGACCACCAGCGCCGACCGGCGGCGCCCACTCATGCTGCTCATGCCTTCCTCCCGGCGCCCCGAGACGCCTCGTCCAATCGCCGGCGCGCCGCGCGCGACACGCGCCGCAGGCGCACCAGATAGCCGATCACGCCGACCCACATCACCACGTAGGCCGCGACGACGAACCCGTACTGCTCTTCCATGGCTACGCCCCCCTTCCTTCCAGCGCCGCCTGCTCCTCGAGCTGCTCGGCCAGGCGTTCCGCCCGGGCAGCACGGTAGCGCTTCATCGTGAAGTATACGAGCACGAGCAGCACCGCGATGGCGTTCGCCCGCAGCCCCACCACATACTCGGGGTCCACGGTGCTGGGCGTCGACTGGATCTGGTGGAGCGTCCGCCACCACCGGACCGACATGTACACGATCGGCACGTTGAGCGCCCCCAGCAGTCCGACCGCCGCACTCCACTGCGCCCGCCGGTCCGCGTCTTCAATGAAGGCGCGGAGCGACAGATACCCGACGAAGATGAGCAGCAGGACGGCCGTCGACGTCAGGCGCGGGTCCCACGTCCACCAGACCCCCCAGGTCGGCCGCCCCCAGATCGAACCGAGCGCGAGCGTGAGCGCCGTGAACACCGTCCCCACCTCGGCCGCCGACGCCGCCAGCAGATCGTGCCGCTCCTGGCCCTTCCACAGATACAGCAGGCTCGAGACGGCCACCACGAAAAACGCGATGAACGCGTTCCAGGCTGCCGGGACGTGCACGTACATGATCTTCTGCAGGTGGCCCATGTCCCGGTCGGCCGGGCTCGTCAGGAGACCCAGCGCCTGCGCGCCCACCAGCATCAGGATCGCGGCCACCCCGAACCACTCCAGCCCCCTCCCGCCGGGGCCTCCGGTGGCAGCGGCAGAGTCGGACTCCAGCGGCACGGCGTGACTCATGATTCAGACCTCGATCACGTGGTCGAACGCGAGGAACGACGCCACTACGAAAATGACGTCGAACGCGACCAGCAGGCGCACCCACGCGCCCGCGTCGCGCATCGGATTCCCGGCCAGCAGCGACGCCGACGCTTCCGACGACGCCAGAAGCACCGGGATCAGCATGGGGAAGAGCAGCAGCGGCAGGAGCACTTCGCGCGCCCGGCTCCGGCTCGCCATGGAAGCGTAGAACGTCCCCAGCGCGACGAACCCGACGCTCCCCAGCAGCATCACCCCGAGCGCCGGCAGCCAGCCCGTCCCCGCCTTCACCTGGAAGAGCACGATCGCCACCGGCACGACGATGGCCTCGACCATGAGAACGAAGAGAAGGTTGGCGACGAACTTGCCGGCGAAGATCGTCCATCGCGGCGCGGGGTAGAGCAGGAGCGGCTCGAGCGCGCCGCCATCGAGCTCCAGCTGGTACGACCGGTTGAACGCCAGCACGCCCGCGAACAGGATCGCCAGCCACAGCGCGCCCGCCGCCGCGTTTCGGAGCGCCTCGGCGTCGGGACCCAGCGCGAAGCCGAACAGCAGCAGAATCAGGATGCCGAGGAAGGCGACGGCGTTGAAGCCGGCCTTCGACCGGCGTTCCGTCGTGAGGTCCTTCCAGACGATCGCGCGCACCCGGCGCAGGTCTCCCGCGAAGGCCATCAGCTGATCACCGGAGTGGCAGCCTCGAAGCTCGCGGAGCGCTCGGCCAGCGCCGACGTCGCGATCACCGCGCCCCGGCCAAGTTCCACGATGCGGTCAAGGACGTGTTCCCCCTGGCGCCGGTCGTGGAGCACCACGAGCGCCGCGCCGCCATTCCGCCGTGCCTCCTCGATGACTTCGTTCACCAGTTCGATACCCTGGGGATCGAAGTTGTTGTACGGCTCATCGAGCAGGAGCAGGCCGGGCCGGCCGAGCTGCAGGCGGGCGAGCGCCAGCCGTCGCTGCATGCCCGCCGAGAAGCCGCGAACCCGTTCGTTGGCCTCGCGGCCCAGGCCCACCCGCTCCAGCGCCGCCGGCACTTCGGACTCGCCGACCCCGAACATGCGTGCCGCGAAGATGAGGTTCTCGGCGGCGGTGAGGTCGTCGTAGAGCCCGGGAGCGTGAGCGAGGAATCCGACGTGGCTTCGGACCTCGATGGCGTCACGCACGAGGTGCTTCCCGAAGACCCAGCCCTCACCGGCCGACGGCCGGAGCGCGGTCGACACCACCCGGAGCAAAGTGCTCTTGCCGCTCCCGTTATGTCCCATGATGCCAACGACTTCACCCCGCTCGACGTCGAGCGAGACGCCCCGCAGCGCCCACCGCATGCCGAACCGCCGCGAGAGGCCGCGCAATCGCAACGTGGGTTCCTGGTCTCGCATCACTCCGGGAAGGGTGGTAGTCGGGTGGAACCGTACAGACCGAGGGCTGAAACGTATAGTCGCGCATTGCCCGCTGTCCGGGTAAGGGAAATCCCGACGACGGCCGGCCGTTGACCGAAGCATTACGTTGGGGCACAACGAGTTCCGGAAACAAAGCCACCGTGACCAGTCCCCCCGTCCCCAACCGCACCGCGGAGGAATCGAAGCTGCCGAGGTCCTTTCTGGCCGACGGCCAGGGAGTGGTCGTTCGCGACCTCCCGCTGAAGGAGCTGACCGCGGCCGTTCGCGAGGCGCGCGGGACGCTCTGGGTCGACATCGACACCTCGGTGCGCCAGCAGGTCGCGGTGCTCGAGAAGATCTTCGGGTTCCACCCGCTGTCGATCGAGGACGTGCTGAACCCGAGCAGCCGCGCCAAGGTCGAGGCCTACGAGGGGTACCTGTTCGTCGTGTTGCGCGCCGTCCGCCTGGACGAGCAGACCGACGATCCGTACGACCTCGAGACGGAGAACCTGCACTTCTTCATCGGCCAGCATGTCCTGGTCACCGCGCACAGCGGCCCGTCGCCGATGGTGGATTCGGTGGCCGAGCTGTGCCACCGGAACGCCGACGTGGTTGGCCGCGGTCCGGCGCGCCTCGCCCACACGGTCATGGACGGCGCGGTCGACTCGTTCTTCCCGGTCATGGACCGGATCGACGACTTCATCGATTCGCTCGAGGCGCGCGTCTTCCAGGATTTCCGCGAGGAAGCGTTGCGGGACATCTTCGCGGTCAAGCGGATGGTGCTGTCGCTCCGGCGGTACCTGGCCCCCGAGCGCGAGATCTTCAACGTGCTCACGAACCGTCCGTCGCCCTTCCTGCCCGCCGACGTCCAGTTGTACTTCCGGGACATCTACGACCACATCCTCCGGATCAACGACGCGCTCGACACGTACCGCGACCTCTTGAGCTCCACGATGGAGAGCTACCTGTCGCAGGTATCGAACCGCCTGGGCCAGGTCACCAAGGGGCTCACGGTCGTGGCGACGCTTTCGGTGCCGTTCGTCGTGGTGAGCGGCATGTGGGGGATGAACTTCGACCGGATCCCGCTGTCGGAGAACCCATGGGGATTCGAGATCATGCTGGTGGCGCAGCTGGCGCTGGGCGGCGGACTGCTCTGGGTGCTGCGGCGGATGGGGCTGTTCTGAGGGCCGAGCGTCCAGCGCCGAGCGTCCGGCGCCGAGCGTCCGGCGCCAGACTCCGGAGGGGTTGCGCCCTGAGTCTGCGTTGCGGCCGAGCTCGGCGCCTGGCGCCTGGCGCTCGACCGCTCTTCAGTCCGGGACCGGCCCCTTCCAGGCCGCGAGACCCAGCTCGGACAGCAGGAGCAGGAGCGCGAGCGCCAGCGGCCACGGGTACAGCTCCGTGTAGCGACGGTAGACCGTGGTGCGCACGGGCGTCCGCTCCAGCCGGTCGATTTCGCTCGTGATCCGGTCCAGCGCTTCGGCGTCGCGCGCCCGGAAGTACCGGCCGCCGGTCCGCTGCGCCACCTCGGTCAGCAGCGCATCGTCGATCTCCACCGGGCGGTTCTCGTAGCGCAGCCCGAACACGCCGCGGCCCACGGGGACCGGCGCCATCCCCTCGGTCCCCACGCCGATGGCGTAGATCTTCACCCCGATGGCCGCCGCCGCCTGGGCGGCCGTGCGCGGATCGATCGACCCCCGGTTGTTGACGCCGTCGGTGAGCAGCACCATGACCCGTGACCGCCCCGGCGCCCCGCGCAACCGGTTCGCGGCCGTGACGATCGCCGTCCCGATCGCCGTCCCGTCGTCGAGCTGCCCGGGCTGGAGGTTGTCCACCGCCGACAGCACCACGGGGTAGTCCGTCGTGAGCGGCACCTGCGTGAGCGCCTCGCCCGAGAACGCCACCACACCGATCCGGTCGCTGCTCCGCCTGACGATGAACTGTTTCACCTTGTCGCGCGCGACCTCCAGCCGATTCTGCGGCTGGAAGTCCTCCGCCAGCATCGAGCTCGAGATGTCGAAGGCGATCACGATGTTGATCCCTTCCGCGTTCGACTGCGCCGCGCGCCCGGCGGCCCTCGGCCGGGCGAGCGCCACGATCATGGCGGCGATCGCCAGGCTGCGCAGCACCAGCAGGGCGATCGAAACCGCGCGTCCCGCCCGGGGCAGCCGCGCCAGCAGCGACGAGCGCGAGTACGTGATGGCGGCGGCCGGGCGCCGGAGGCGCCACCACCACCAGAGCGGGAGCACCACCAGCAGCCCCAGGAACCAGGGACTGTGGAAGTCGATTGCCGGCAGCCGCGGGAGCTCGAACACGTCGAGGGTGAAGGTGGTCGGGAGTCGCCCTGTCCGGGCCCGGACGCCCGTGGCAAGATCGACAGGCGCGGGACAGACCGGAAGTCGAAGGTTGGCAATCGATTCCCGGCCGGAACCCGCAACGGTGCGCCGGCTGGTGCGTCTTATATGGACCCGTGACGAACCCAGGCCCCGGCATGTCCGTTCGATTCCCTCGCAGTCGCGTCGTCGGGGCCGCCGCCGCGGCGCTGCTCGCCGCCGGAGCGGGAAGCCTCGTGGGAGGAGCGCTCCTCGGGGCGTGGTGGTTCACGTTCGCCGGTGCGACGATTCTGGTCGCGGCAGCCGTCGCGCTCACCCTCGTGCTCGGCGGCCAGGCGACGGACGCTGCCTCGGCCCCGCCCCCACTGGCGCCGCCACCCGAGGTACCGCTCTTCGAGCGACTCTCCGATCCGGTCTTCCTCGTGGATCGGTCGGGGATCGTGCGCCGGGCCAGCGCGTCGGCGGCGCGGGTGCTGGGCCACGTCCCGGCGTCCCTCCACGGTCACGCCCTGCGTCGCCTGCTGCACGAGGACGACGCCGCCGGCGTCGAGGCGTTCCTGCGCGAGGTCGCCGAAG
>JABWBJ010000100.1 GCA_013360595.1 Gemmatimonadaceae bacterium
GACGGCCGTCGGGGTTCTGTTCAGGCTCGACGGTCGCTCGGGCGCTGCCGCTTCGGCGGCCGTGGGCAGCGGGAAGCTGGCCTTTCCGGTGGGCGGCTCGGCGGCAAACGCTGCGCCCGAGAGGCTCAGGACGAACAACGCGGCGTGAGTGCGTCTTGGCATGATCAGTGGACGCCTGGATCGATGCAGGCGCTCCGACAGGGATTCACGGCGAAGTACGCGGGAGCTGTAGGGCGCGGTTACAAATAGCCGTGTCCAAGTGCGCTGAAGTCGCACCTGCGCCGTGCGAGGGCTACCTGCTCGCGACCCACTGCACTACGTCGTCGACGATCAGGTGGCCCCAGCTGCCGGTCACCTCGTCCACGATCTCGAGCTCGGCCGTTTGGCCCTTGAAGGCGCTCACGTCCCACTCGCGGCGCCCCAGGGTTTCGCTGCGCGCGCCGGTCTCGGAGAAGCGTCGCTCGCCGCCGACGATCAGGCTCACGCGCAACAGATCGGGCTCGTGGCCCCCCGCGACTCTCAACAAGATGCGATCGCCGACCAGCAGGAACGGCGCGCTCTTCAGGCGCCCGACCGCTCGATCGCCCAGGGCGGGGTGGAAGGACGAGACGAAATGACCCTCGGCGTAGGAGATGCTCATCTGTCGCGGCGCCGGCCGATTCGTCGGCCAGGCTTCGAAGGCGTTGCCGCTGGTGGTCCAGCCCTCGTACCGCGCTTCACCAAAGCGAAAGCTATGCGCTTCGTCGACGTGGCCGCGACCGCGCAGATCGTCGCGCACCCAGAGCCCCAGCATGCCGACGTCCATCGGGATCGAGGTGTCGAAGTAGTAGCCATGCTCCCAGAACACGCCGGGCAGGTAACCCCACTTGATGTACTTCGGCCGGCGACTGAGCACGTAGTCGACGTCGGCCGTCTTCTCGTGGCCAGCCTTGCCCCTGCCGAGCAGCGGACTCTCCTGGTGCGCGACGTAGGCGTCGATCACGCCGTAGTAGTCGATCACGCGCAGATTGGCGTACAGGCCTGCCGACCCCACGTCGCCCACGCAGATGGTCTCGTCGGGTGAGCTGTGCCGCGCGAGCCAGCTCATGTAGCGCCGCTGTTCGTCCACCTTGTGGCGCCAGGCACGGATCTCCAGGGCGATGGGCCCCTTCTTCACCCCGATGGCCCAGAGCTCGCTCAGGGCACCCCCCACGTAGAGCGCGGAGAGCGCGCAGAGCGCCCCGCTGGCCGAGGCCCGCCCGAGCAGGTGGGCAACGCGGGGCCGGCGGGCGAAGTCACCGAACGCGAACACCGCGTGCCCCACCAGCACCGCCGCCGCCGCCGACACGCCTAACGGCACCATGTACGTCAGCGCCGCCAGCATCAGCGCGATCTGGTGCCCGGCCAGCGGCACGGTCCCGATCAGGCCGACCAGCAGCAGCGCCACGCTGAACGCCATGAACTCGATCCAGAGCTGCACGCCGATCGGAAAGCCCAGGCGCACCATCCGCCACAGCGGCCGCGGCGCCAGATCCTCGCGGCTCCACCGGCGGAGGAAGGGCACGAGGGCATGACGGGCCCCCCAGAACAGCATCGCCGCCATCAGCCAGCGACAGATCGTCGTCGCCCACCCGGACCCTACCGGCCCCATCGCGGGGAAGCCAAGCCGCCCGAAGACCAGCGCCCAGTCGAGCACCACGTTCGCGATGTTCGCCACGACGACCGCCACCACCACCGGCCGCACGAGCGAGAACGCCTGCACGGTCTGTCGCAACGCAATGAAGAGCAGGTACGGCAGGACGCCGGGGATGCAGGCCCGCGCGTACCGCGCCGCGAGCGGGACCACCTCCGCCGGCTGCCGCAGCGGACCCATCAGCGCCTCGCCCGGGAACAGCAGGAGCGACAGCGGAAGCGAGAGGACCGCGACCAGCACGAGCCCTCGCTGGAGCGTGCGCTCGATCGCCGGCTGGTCCTTCGCCCCGACCGCCTGCGACACGAGCGGATCCAGCGCCATCAACGTCCCGTGGCCGATCGTCACGATGCTGTTGAAGAACACGTTGCCCAGGGCCACGGCCGCCAGCGCTTCGGCCGAGTACCGCCCGACGATCGCGGCGTCCACGACGCCCATCAGCATCAGACCCACCTGGACCGCCACGATGGGTGCGGCCAGGCGCGCGACGTCCTGCACCTCCGTTCGCGTCGGGAATCGCAGGGCCCGGCCCATTACCTGCCTCCGCGTGCCGGCAGCACCGCCGTTCGCGTCGTGAACAGGATGCGTCCGCAGGCTCGGCGATCTGCCATCTGCAGTCTGCCGGCTGCTATCGGATCATTCCCACTCGATCGTCGCAGGCGGCTTGGAGGATACGTCGTAGACGACGCGATTCACGCCCTTCACCTCGTTGATGATCCGGCTCGAGATGCGGGCCAGGACGTCGTGAGGGAACGGAAACCAGTCGGCGGTCATCCCGTCCGTGCTGGTGACCGCGCGCAGCGCGACGACGTTCTCGTACGTCCGGTAGTCGCCCATCACCCCCACCGAGCGCACCGGCAGCAGCACGGCGAAGGCCTGCCAGATCTCGTCGTACAGGCCGGCCGCGCGGATTTCCTCCAGGTAGATGGCATCGGCCTGACGCAGGACGTCCAGCTTCTGCACCGTGAGATCCGACAGCACCCGGATGCCGAGGCCGGGCCCCGGGAACGGGTGCCGGCCAACCATCTCCTCGCTGAGGCCCAGCTCGCGCCCGACGTTCCGCACCTCATCCTTGAACAGCTCGCGGAGCGGCTCGATCAGACGGAACTTCATGTCGGGCTTGAGGCCCCCCACGTTGTGGTGCGTCTTGATCGTCACCGAAGGGCCGCCGCGCGGCGACACGCTCTCGATGACGTCCGGGTACAGCGTCCCCTGCACCAGAAACCGGACATCGCCTCCCACGTCCAGCGCGGCCGCCTCGAACACGTCGATGAACGTGTGTCCGATGATCCGCCGCTTCTCCTCCGGATCCTCCACGCCGGCCAGCGCCGACAGGAACCGCTCCTCCGCGCGCACGGTCACCAGGTTCATGCCGTGGTTGGCGCGGAACATCCGCTCCACCTGCTCGCGCTCGTGCAGCCGCAGGAGCCCGTTGTCCACGAAGATGCAGGTCAGCTGATCGCCGATCGCCCGGTGGACCAGCATGGCGGCCACCGAGGAGTCGACCCCGCCCGACAGGCCGCAGATGACCTTCGACGATCCCACGAGCGCGCGGATCTTCTCCACCTCGTCGGCGATGAAGGCGCCCGGCGTCCAGGTCGGCCTGGCGCGGCACACCCCGAAGAGGAAGTTGGCGATGATCTCCTTCCCGCGGAGCGAGTGCGCCACCTCGGGATGGAACTGGACGCCGTGAATCGGACGCGAGCGGTGCCGGAACGCGGCGAACGGACTGTTCCCGCTGCTGGCCACGGTCACGTACCCTGGCGGCAGCGCCGCCACCTGGTCGCCGTGGCTCATCCACACCTGCGTCTGCTCCCCCGCCGCGAACCCCTCGAAGAGACCGCCGGGCTCCAGCACCTCCAGCATGGCGCGCCCGTACTCGCGCTCCCGGGCCGGCGTGATCCGGCCCCCCTCGAGCTGCACGATCAGGTTCATGCCGTAGCAGACGCCGAGGACCGGCGCGACGTCGAGGAGCTCGATCGGCGCGGTCGGCGCGCCCTCGTCGTAGACCGAGTTCGGGCCGCCGCTCAGGATGATGCCGGTGGGATTCCAGGCCCGGATCCAGTCGAGCGAAACGCGCGGCGGGTGGATCTCCGAGTACACGCGGGCCTCGCGGACCCGCCGGGCGATCAGCTGCGTGAACTGCGAGCCGTAGTCGATGATGAGGATGCGGCTGCCAGCGGTCGGGTCGGTCATGCCGTCGCGGTGAGCTGGATGAACTCGAGCTGCCGGCTGTCGAGGTCGAGGATCGCGGCCGACGGAGGTCCGTACAGCCAGCCGCACGCTTCGCCGGGATTCACGATCAGCGTATCGCCGCGCGTCTTCATCTCCTCGCGGTGGGTGAACCCGTGCACCACGACGCCGTGCTGCTCGATGGACCGTGGCGACACGTCGCCGAGGTCGTGGACCAGCAGGATATGCTGGCCGCCCACGTCCATGCTGTGCGGCGACTCGAAGAGCTCGATGCCGAGGCCCGAGGCCGCGTAGGCCTTGAGGCCCTCGTGGTCGCCGTCGTTCCGGCCGAAGACCCCGGCCATGGTCACGTTATGCTCCAGGATCGGCCGCAGCGCGAAGGGCGCGCAGAAATCGCCCGCGTGGAGGACCATGCCGACCCCCCGGGCGATCATCTCGCGCACCAGACCATCGATGGCCGGGAGCCGGTCGTGGGTGTCGGACAGCAACCCGATCAGCATCAGGCGGTCCTCCAGTCAAGGGCGTGTCGCTCGAGGCGGATGAGATCGGCGTACTCCTCGCGCTCGGTCGTGACGGCGTACCGGTCGCCGTCCACGAGCACCTCGGCGGCGCGCGGGCGGGCGTTGTAGTTGGACGCCATGCTGTAACCGTAGGCGCCGGCGGTCCGCACGGCGAGGAGGTCGCCGGCCTCGATGTCCGGCATCTCGCGGTCGAGGGCCAGGAAGTCGCCGCTCTCGCAGACGGGGCCGACCACGTCGATGCGCACGGCCGCCCGCTGGCGCGGGCGCACCGGGTCGATGTGATGGTACGCCTGGTAGTGCGACGGCCGCAGCAGCTCGGTCATCCCGGCGTCGGTCACGGCGATCTCGCGCCCGCCGCTGCGCTTCCGGTACAGCACCCGCGTGAGCAGGGTGCCCGCCTCCGCCACCAGGAAGCGCCCGGGTTCCACCAGAACCTCGAGCCCGGTGCGCCGCGCGGCCTCGCGAACGATGCGGCCGTAGGCGCGCAGATCCGGCGGTCGCTCATGCTCGTACGGCACCGCCAGGCCGCCGCCGATGTCCAGATACCGGAGCGACTGGATGCCCTCGCCCCGGATCGCCTCCATCAGCGACACGATGCGCTCCAGTCCGCGCTGGTAGGCGTCGAGCTCGGCCAGCTGCGATCCGACGTGCATGTCGAGGCCGGCCAGCTCGATCCAGGGCAGCGACGCGGCCAGCCGGGCCGCCGCCACCCCCTCGTCCCACGGAATGCCGAACTTGTGTCCCTTGCCGCCGGTGCGGATGTAGGCGTGCGGATTGTCGACCGTGATCTCGGGGTTCAGCCGGAGCCCCACCGGCATCCGGCGACGCCGTTCTCCGGCGATCCCGTCGAGCAGCCGCAGCTCGGCCTCGGACTCCACGTTGACCAGCCGCACGCCCGCCTCCACCGCCTCGACCAGCTCACGGGCGCTCTTCCCGACCCCGCCGAACACGATGTCCTCGGGCGCGAATCCGCCGTGCAGCGCCCGGTACAGCTCGCCGCCCGAGACGACATCGGCGCCGCCACCTAACGATCGGATGAGCCGCAGCAGCGCCGAGTTGCCGTTGGCCTTGAGCGAATAGTGGATCCGGTGCGGCACGCCCGAAAGCGCCTGGTCGAGCCTGGCGAACTGCGAGCGCACCGACGCCGACGAGTAGACGTACGCCGGAGTGCCCACCGCCTCGGCGATGGCGTCGAGGGGGACCTCTTCGCAGGCCAGCCTGCCGTTCCGGAGTCGCAGCACGTCAGTAGGCGCGTGCCCAGATCACTTCGTGCCGGGCCGGTTCGCCGGTCACCAGGCAGCGGGCCGGCGGCGTCGGCGACCGGAATTCCGCGTCAGGCAGGCAGCGGATCGTCGCCTTCGTCTCGGCCTTCACGCGCGCCTCCACCTCGGGGTCGCCATTCCACCCCGCGTACACGAACGCCCCCGGCCCGTCCATGATCTCCCGGAACCGCTCGTAGGTCACCGGCTCGCGGACGCTGTTGGCCTCGCGCCGCTCCCGGGCGGCGGCGAGCATCGACGCCTGGATGTCGTCGAGGAGCGCCGCGATCGACGGCGCGACCCCGTCGAGCGACAGCGACACCTTCTCCCTCCGGTCCCGTCGCGCGGCGACGCAGGCGTTCTTCTCCAGGTCGCGCGGTCCAAGCTCGATCCGGACCGGCACGCCGCGGAGCTCCCATTCATAGTACTTGGCGCCCGGCTTGATCCCCTCCCGGGCATCGACCCGCACCCGGATCCGGTCGTCGCCCCGGCCGTTCCAGCCGGCGACCGCCTCCCGCAGCCGGTTCGCGGCCTCCACCACCCGCGCGCGCTCCTCGTCGCTCTTCCAGATCGGGACGATGACCGCTTCGATGGGCGCGAGGCGTGGCGGCGTGCGCAGGCCGTTGTCGTCGCCGTGCGTCATCACCAGGGCCCCCACCAGCCGCGTCGATACGCCCCAGCTCGTGTTCCAGGCGAACTCCATCGTGCCCGACTCCGACTGGAACTGCAGCTCGAATGCCCGGGCGAAGTTCTGTCCGAGATTGTGCGACGTGCCCGCCTGGAGCGCCTTGTTGTCCTGCATCATCGCCTCGCACGAGTACGTCCGCAGGGCGCCGGCGAACTTCTCGGCCTGCGTCTTGAGCCCCGTGACGACCGGCATGGCCATCCACTCCTCCATGAACTGCCGGTACGTCGCCAGGATCAGGCGCGTCTCCTCCTCGGCCTCGTCGTGCGTGGTATGCGCCGTGTGCCCCTCCTGCCACAGGAACTCCAGCGTGCGCAGGAACAGCCGCGTGCGCATCTCCCACCGCACCACGTTCGCCCACTGGTTGATCTTGATCGGCAGGTCGCGGTAGCTCTGCACCCACTTGGCGTACATCGAGTAGATGATCGTCTCGGACGTCGGCCGGACGACCAGCGGCTCAGCCAGTTTCTCGCCGCCGCCGTGCGTGACGACGGCCGCCTCGGGGGCGAACCCCTCGACGTGCTCGGCTTCCTTGTGGAGAAAGCTTTCGGGAATGAAGAGCGGGAAGTACGCGTTCTCGTGGCCCGTTGCCTTGAACATCGTGTCGAGCGCGCGCTGCATCCGCTCCCAGATGCCGTAGCCGTTCGGCCGGATGACCATGCACCCGCGCACCGGCGAGTAGTCGGCCAGTTCGGCGCGGAGCACCAGTTCGTTGTACCAGGCGGAGAAGTCCGCCTCGCGGGTGGTCAGCTTCCTGTCGTCGGACATTCAGATGGTTCGTGGTTCGTGACTCGTGACTCGGCGATGCGTCGTCAGGCGCCGGAGCGGCTGGCGAACCCGGGACCCAGCGACCGGGGATGGGCCCGCAGCAGCTTCAACAGGTCCGCCGTCTCCAGCAGCGACTCGCCGAGGATATCGCCCAGCGTCCGCTCGTTGCTGACGGCCCCGATGTATCCGGCCCCGGCTCCGTCCCGCACCATCAACCGGTTCCCGCCCGGGGTCGGCCGCATCTCGATGATGTAGCTGACCTCGGCGGCCCAGGCGGCCTTGCGCTGCTTTCCCATGGCGCCGCGACGAAAGGCGTACTCGACCGCCGCGCCGGCCTGACGGAGCGCCGTGGCGAGCCGCACCACGTCCTCATCCGTGACGGGGGCTTCGGCGGCGATGAAGAAGTCCGCGGCATGGCGCGCCGGCGGCATGAGCCCGCGCGAGCGCAGCAGCTCGCCCAGCACCACGTCGCCCATCCCGAACCCGAGCGCCGGCAGGTCGACGCCCCCCAGATCCCGCAGGAGGGTGTCGTAGCGTCCGCCCCCGCAGATGGCCCGGAACTCGCCCTTCCGGTCGAACAGTTCGAAGACGATCCCGGTGTAGTAGGCCAGCCCGCGGACGATCGAGAGGTCGAAGCGCACCCAGGAGCGCAGGCCGTGCGCGTCCACCAGCGCCAGGTATCGCTCCAGGCGGTCGAGGTGCTCGGCGAC
>JABWBJ010000003.1 GCA_013360595.1 Gemmatimonadaceae bacterium
TGCATTCCTCGTCCATCCCTGGACCTCCTTGCACCCGGCGCGACTCCGCGCCGTAATGAAATATCGGCAATCAAGCAGGTTTTGGGATAGGCTCTTAGCGGTGCTCGGCGCCGCCATTTGTCTCCTTTCGACGGCCGGCATTTGGCGCTGGGTTCGCTGCCCAATTCGAGTACTCGTTGATTGCATGCGTTCCGTTCAAAGAAGGCAACTCGGCACCCGCGCGCAGCCAACCGGCCCACCGGAAACGCGATTCCTCGCTGCGAGTTTCAATGAAATGATCGAGAGCCTCGATCGACACGAACGCGACCGAATTCAGGAATTGCAGCGCGCGCGTCAGATTCAGGAACGACTGCTCCCGACCACCAACATCGTGATACCCAATACGCGAATCACGTTTCAATATGCGCCGGCGGAGCCCATCGGCGGGGATTATTTGGACGTCTTTCAATCCGATGGCGGTCGGTGGTTGATCGCCATCGCCGATGTTTGCGGCCACGGTGTTGCGGCCGCTTTGCTCGCAACCTTGTTCAAAACGCACGTACGTAATCAGGCCGCCGTACGTTCGTCTCCAAGTGACATCCTGCACGTGGTAAACAGCCAGCTCTGCTCAATTATGTCTGACGGGGAATTCATAACATGCCTGCTCGGTTTCTACGATGCCCACGCTGGGACTCTTGATTACGTAAACGCCGGGCACCCTCCTGGCCTCATCGTAAACACGGACGGCCGTCTTGTCTCGCACTTGGAAACTACATCATCCGTCTTGGGTGTGTGGCCCAGCACCGCGATCGAATCGGGTGAGGCAATCCTTCGCGCAGGTGACCGACTAGTTCTCTACACAGATGGGCTGGTTGAGTGCCTCGACTCTTCTGAACGGCTATTTGGGAACGAGCGCCTCGCCCAGGCCATTGCGCGGACGGCAACCGTCGATCCAATGGAACAAATCACGCAATTGTTGAGGGAGGCTCGCATCTTTTCAGCCGCCGGTCGGATGGTAGATGACGTAACGGTCCTCATACTTCAGAGGAATCCAGATCCCCCATCTGCAGAATGATGGATGATGTTGTGACCCCACTCGCCCTTCGGCGCCCCCCGTCTCTTAATGGGCGACCTGAAATCGCGCCCGCGTCGACGTCGACATGAATCATCTCGGACGTCACGCGCGTTCCGCCCGCGGCGCTGAGCAGTCGCGCCGCTTCGGCCACGGGCAGCGCCGTGGGATTCAGGGTCAACCTGTTAGGTTGGGTAAGGACATCTCCTGCCATCATGCCGCCTCCCGCCTGGCTGCCCGCCGCCGGGCCGCCCACACAGGCCCTTGACAACGCGATGCGTCGTCAAGGGCAGGCAGTCCGTGTGCCTGACATGGCCGAATCTCGCGTCGGTACATGGAAAAGAATCTGCGAATTCCGACCGGAATTAAGGCCAGATTCGCTTGATCCCGTTCGCGGAACTTGCCCTCATGTGGGTGTACGCGATGGGCGTACCCAACGCGAAGGAGAACGAAATGACGCGAACGAACGAGATGACGACGGACCTTCGAAACCTGCCGGCGGGAACGCTGGTCGTATCCACGCTCGACGGCGAACCAGGGCGGGTCGTCGAGGCCTGCACGCAGAACCGCAGCCGCACCAAGGCGACGTCCTACGTCGTCCTGACCAACGACGGCCGCGAGATCTGGGATGTCGCGGACATCGTCCTGCCCCCGAACGACTGAACAGAAGGAGCCCAGACCATGACGACGAAGACCAGGAACTGGCCAGCCACGCACGCGTTCGTCGCCGAGGCGCGGTCGGTCGAGCAGATCCTCGAAGCGGCCCTTCGGACCGTTCGAGAGTTGCGACACGACGAGCTCACGCGGAGCGGCGAGCGAACGCAAACGCACGTCGAGGTAATGAACGCGGTCCTCGGCCATGTCCAGCTCTTGTGCGAAGCCCTGGCGCCGCTCGACGGCGGCAGGCTGGTGCGGGAGCAGTTGTAGTGAAGATCGCCGCGTCGCGTGGACGCGGCAGAACAATGTCCTTGCAGGCAGGAGAAGCGTATGAAGAAAGACCAGGTCCAGATTGGCGGGACGTATGTCGCCAAAGTCAGCGGCCAGCTCGCGCAAGTGCGAATCGATGCGGAGAGCCGGTTCGGTGGGTGGGATGCGACCAACGTCTCGACGCAGCGCAAGGTCCGCATCAAGAGCGCCCAGCGCCTGCGCCGAGAGACGGCGGCGTCGACGAACACCGAAGCGCCCGCCGCGTCCGACCTGCCACCGCAGGACATCGACGAGCGCATTGCCGCTGCGCCGCCCAGCATCGTGCCCTACGAACAGCGACGGGCCCGCGCCGAGGCGGCTCAAGTCGAAACGGCCGACGATGCTCCCCAATACGACCCAACCCGCTGCGCGACAAAGCGCTGCCGGGGTACGCCGGTCATGACCTACCTGGAGCGCCCGATGTGCCAGGCGTGCTGGGACCGGCACTGTGAAGAGGAACAGCCCAGCGAAGTCAGTGAAACGGCGGGCGACGCGTGTCGCCCGACCGAGGAACAGGAACCCCTTGAACAGGAGAACGCCATGTCCAAGAAGAAGACCAACAAGAAGCAGTCCAAGGCCCAGCCTGCGGCGGCGAAGGCCAAGCGCGAGAAGAAGGCCGCGACGCCCAAGGTGAAGGCGACGGGCGAGCAGAAGCCGAAGCGCGTCAGCGCCCTCGACGCTGCCGCGACGGTCTTGAAGAAGGCGGGCAAGCCCATGCACGCCCAGGAACTGATCGCCGCGATGGCCGAGCAGGACCTGTGGAAAAGTCCCGGAGGCAAGACGCCCCACGCGACGCTGTACGCCGCCATCCTGCGGGAGATCGGCGGCAAGGGCAAAGACGCCCGCTTCCGCAAGGTCGACCGGGGGCAGTTCCAGTTCGCCGGGAAGGGGAAGTAGCCCATGAACGCCCGGCAACTCCAGGACGCACTCCGCGACCTGCTCGAGGCGGTCATGTTCGCCCGCGATGACGCCGACGACCCGGCCAATGAACTGGCCGAGCACGTCGAGGGCATTCGCCAGATCGCGACCTATGACGACGTGGGCACGCTCACGCGCGACAAGGGCCTGGTCATCGAGGCCCGCGACGGCGCGGAGTTCCAGTTGACCATCGTGCAGAGCCGTCCCGCCGCCTGCTCGCCCGCGTGCGACGCATCGGTCGGCGGCGAGGAGGACTCGCGATGAACGGCAACCACGACGAAGGTCCGGTCGACCCCGTAGCCCAGGAGGACGCCTGTCCGAACTGCGGCGAGCGGGAATCGGACGAACTCGTCTGGCTCGACGACGAGCGCGTCGAATGCCAGCGCTGCCGTACAGTCTATCGCCCGGGCGCGCATGCATCCGAGGATGGGCAGACCGACGCATCGTCCGCGTAGCGCCCATCACTTCTCCTCCCCCAACGCCTCGCAGGTTGCGGGGCGTTGCTCCGCCATCACATCGCCTTGGATATCCCGCTTCAACAACAGTTGAAACCACCAGAATCATCGTGTTGTCCATCGCCGCCAGGCCGATCCCCGACGACGTAAGTCGTTGCGGTATGCCGCCTGCCCGCGTAGCCGCCGGTTTATTCCGTCTCCCGCCCGTGCCCCAAAACGCTGGGAAGGTCCGTAATGCCGAGGTAGAATCAGGACCAGCGGAGGCGCCCCTGGCCACGCCGAAGGGCGAAATCGTTGAGGGCTTGCCCGTATCGGCTTCCATGGGGCGCGGGCAGGGGATGGTCGATGCCAGAAAACCATACACACCCCAATGCGGACGAGTTGATGGAACAGCTTGAGGCGGACCTCGCCGAAGGACGAATCACGCTCGACCAGCTGCGGGAGCGGCTGAAGGCGGATGCAGAACGCCCGATTGACATGGACATGCTTCGCGATTTCTGCGACGCCTACGAGCGGCGCGTGTGTGCTTACAGCTCTCTGCTGCGAAGCATCGTGGAAATCGCCACCGACCAGCGTGACTCCGACGCACGGGGCCGCCGCGAAACCGAGGTCGACGCGCACGTGACCCGCATGACCGCCAAGCTCCCGCTGTGGCAGGAACAGGTCCGCACCGTGCTGGAGTTCTTGACGGAGCTGCGGGCCGACTCGGCGCAAGGGCCGGTTCGAGTGGGCGACGTGTCACATTCCACGGCGCACCTGCTGGCGGCCTACGTCATGGACGTGGCGGCGCAGGCTTGGGAGAGTTGTAAAGGCATCGCCCATCGGAGTCGCACCGACCCGCGCTATCTGTACGCCGCCAGCGCGGCGAGGTTGTTTTTCGACGCGCACATGTCGGGTTTGCCCAAGCCGAATGACCTGATGGGCTTGTTGCAACTGGAGCGGGCCGCGGCGAGGAAGGCGCTCGGCGACGGGCGCACGACTCGGCAGCGCAGGGCCGAGGATGCCGGCGGGGGCGTGACTATTCAGACGGAGACGGTAAACGTCACCGGCCAGTCCGTGAGCGTTGCGGCGGAGCAGATCGCGAAGAACGTCTCGATGCAGAAACCTCGCAAGGAACGCATGAAGCGGGAGGTCGCTGAGCCGTTGATTGCGCACCATCTCATGCAGCGTCCCCACGATACGGCCGCGCAGGTCGCGGAAAAGGTGGGGTGCAGCGTCGGCGTCGTGGGGGAATCGACGGCGTGGAAACTGAATCAGAGGCGGTTGGAGTTGGCCAGGAAGCAGGGCGTAGACCCGAAGGCGATTGATCTCACGTACCAGAAGGGCGGCGAGTGGCAGGACGGAATAGAGCTGCTTCCGGATGATCGCAGCGCCGATCCGTCGGACCTGGCCGCCGAACGTGAGCAGGAACTCTTTCGGCGAATCGGCGAATACGCGCAGGACCATCCCGATGCCACGCCGGAACAGGTCGCAAGGGCACTGCGTGAATTCGGATGCACCGCAGGCGATGTGGAGCGTCGACAGGCCGAGCTGAATCGTTTGATCGCCCAGCAGTCCGACGACCATCAGGAAGACATCGACGTGGAAGACCCCGATACGAAGCACGGCACACGGCGAAAGTGGGTGCAGAAGCGCCCCTGATCTGTCGTTCATGAATATTCATGAACTCGGTGACGGCCTTGGCGGCTGTGCCAGGGCCGTTTTTTACCTCCTGACGTGAATGCCCGGCGATACGCGGAGAGGCGCGAAGGGGAATGGTCCCCTTCCCGGCGCGAGGGGCATTCCGATGACCACCCAACCGCCGAAGCTGGTCACGGTCGGGGTGATCGCGGCCGAATTGGGCGTACCCGTGGATCGGGTCTGCCGCATTTTGCGGCTGCGAACGCATATCAAGCCGCGCGCCTACGCCGGCAACACCCGTCTGTTTGACAACGCGGCCATCGCACAGGTGCGGCATGAGCTCAACGCCATCGCCGCGCGCCGCGCCGGGGGCTGCCAATGACGACGGCCCCCGAGCCGGTAGAGACCGTTGCCGGGATGGCGCTGGGCATCGCTGTGGCAGAGCATTCGCGCGAGGCCGCCGAGCGCTGGGCGCGGCGCGCGGAACTCCTGGCCGGCTGGCTTTTCGCAGCGTGGCGCCGGGAGCAGGAGCAGGCTGGGGTGATGGTTGTCCAGGAGCACAACTTGAATTGATTCCGGTCGTTCACGGAACCCGCCAACCGGCCCGCTGGCCGACCGGAAGGCGGGAAGTCAAGAGGCCAAGGTCAGCGAGGATGAGTGAGACCTATGCACATATTCACGGACGAACCACGGGACCTCAGGCTCCTCGATCTGCGCGGTCTGACGCCGCTAAACCCCGAGATGGCCGCGGGAGAACCGGAACTGCTGGCCATGATCGAAGGGCACAACGACCGCTGTGGCCGCGCGGCGGCGCGGCTACGGCAACTGGCCGCCGATCGCCGCCGACTCTCCGATTTCGCCGCCTGCGAGCGCATGGGCGGCACAACGCTGCTGGCCGAGCGGGCGCGTCTGCGCGGCGAGAGCTGGGATGCGCTGTGGGAAGCCCGGCATGCACTCGAGGAGCGCGAGGACATGTTGCAACAGCTCGAGCATCGGCTGCGGGAGCAGTACGACGAGGCCGTAGGTCACCACGATCAGGCGGTCGAGACCGCAAAGCGGCGCTTGGTGAAGGAGCGCCGCGCGCTCCAAGCAGTCAATCCGACAAACGCGGAGGGGCACTTTCATGATTTCGTTGCCGCCGACGAGTCCGTTCGCGAGGCGGCGAGGCGACAAAGCGCCGCAGGCCAGGCCCTGAATGACATCGCCGAGGCGAAGCGCGGCGTCATCGCCGACCGCAGCACCGTCACCACGCGGCAGCGCGAGGTGTTCGCATTGCTGACGCGTTGAATCAGCGCCTGGCTCGACAAGGCATTGGCCGGGGGACATCAACAAAACTGGTACATACACGGGAGGTAGTGATGAAGAGTGGGTATCGCCTACGCAGCCACACCGTGGCCATGCCGGCGCCACCAAGCGCGCCGCCGTCGTATGTTCTTTGGAAGGAGCGCAACGGGACGTGGCACGTTGATGGTCCGCATCCGGTCGCTGCAATCCTGATCGGGTGCGAGGAACTCTCCGCTCCGGCTCGCCTTCGCGCATCTCAACGACGCACGCCCAGCGGAAAGGAAATCACGCACCGGGAGGTCGACTTCGAGGACGAGTTCGCGGAACGGCACTTTGAGGGCGCCCACTGGAGATACGTTCCAATTGCCTTCGTACTGCTGCCGGCACACTGCGCGGAGTGGGAAAGCATCATCGTGCCTCAAGCGGAAATCGCATTCTCCGAAGAGGCCGCAAAGGCCATCGCCGAACGGCGCAATTCTGAGCGCGGAAGGAATCATGGCTGAACTCCTCGAAAGAGCACTGGATTACCGCGAGGCGGGGTTGTGCGTCCTGCCAGCGATCCGCGATGAGAAACGCCCGGCGCTTCCAACCTGGAAGCAGTACCAGCATCGGCTCCCCACTCCCCAGGAATTGGCGACCTGGTTCCGCAATGGCAGCGCCGCCTGCCTGATTGCCGGCGCCGTCTCCGGCAATCTGGAGATGATCGACTTCGACTTGGGGGGCGAGTCGTTCGAGCCGTGGGCGGACATCGTCCGCCAGCGCGCCCCCGGGCTGCTGGAGCGCCTGGTCGTCGAGCAATCTCAATCGGGCGGGCGGCACGTCGTCTATCGCTGCTCCGGTCGGGTCAATGGCAACCTGAAACTGGCACAGCGCGCCGTGGAGGCGCCCGACGACCGACCGGTTGTACTTCATGGCAAATCCTACCAGCCGCGGCGATGCACTGACCGCTGGCTCGTGATCGTGACGTTGATCGAGACGCGCGGCGAGGGCGGGCTGTTCCTCTGCGCCCCATCGCCTGGATATGAGTTGATCCAGGGGGAATTCACGGCGCTGCCGGTGCTCACCGAGTACGAGCGGCTGACATTGCTTGACGCCGCGTGGAGCCTGAATGAGTGGGTTGAAAGGGTTGAGTCCCCGCAGAACGGGCGCGTCGCCGGCGATCGGCCGGGCGACGAGTACAACCGCCGCAACGACCCCCGCGAGGTTCTATGCCGCCACGGCTGGGCGCTCGTGCGCGAAGGCGAAAACGAGTACTGGCGTCGACCGGGTAAGACCGATGGCTACAGCGCGACGCTCAAGGACGGCGTCTTCTATGTCTTCACGTCCAACGCCCCGCCGTTCGAGCCAAACCGCGCCTACGCGCCGTTTGCGGTCTACGCGTTGCTGGAGCATGACGGGGACTTCGCCGCGGCTGCGATCGCGCTGCGTTCCCAGGGATTCGGCGATAACGGCGATGCGCCCGACGGCGGTGTCGACCTGAGCGCCCTCACAGGAAGCGATCCCGACCTGCGAGAGCCGACGGCGCCGCCATTGCCAGATCCCGGCCCGCTGCCTGACGAGCTGCTGCGCGTGCCTGGCTTTGTCGGCGAGGTCATGGACTACTGCCTTGCGACCGCGCCGTACCCCAACCCGGTCATGGCCTTCTGCGGCGCGCTGGCCATCCAGGCGTTCCTGGCGGGCCGGCGAGTGCGTGATCCGGCGGACAACCGCACGAACATCTACCTGCTCGGCTTGGCGCACTCGGCGGCGGGCAAGGACCACCCGCGTAAGGTCAATACGCGCATCGCCCACGAAGTGGGCGTGGCAGAATACATTGGCGACCGTTTCGCATCCGGTGAAGGCGTCCAGGATGCGCTGTTCGTTAATCCCTGCATGCTGTTCCAGACTGACGAGATCGACGGGATGCTCCAGTCGATCAACAAGGCCAAGGACGCCCGGCATGAAAACGTCATGAGCACGTTGCTCACGATGTACTCGGCGTCCAACAGCGTCTTCCCCATGCGCCGCAAGGCGGGCAAGCCGTCGCCGGGCGTGATCGACCAGCCCAACCTGGTCATATTCGGAACAGCCATCCCCAATCACTACTACGAGGCCCTGTCGGAGCGGATGCTCACCAACGGATTCTTCGCCCGCATGGTGATCCTCGAATCCGGCCCGCGTACCAGCGGACAGGAGCCGCGAATCGCCGCTCTGCCCCCACGCGTCATCGAGACGGCTCACTGGTGGGCCGACTTCCGACCGGGACGCGGCAATCTTCAGGATTGGCATCCAGCACCCGCCATCGTCGAAGCGACCGACGACGCAATGACCCTGCTGGTCGAAACGCGCAAGGAAGCCGAGGCGGAATACAGCAAGGCCGAGGCTGGCAGCGATCCGGTTGGCACGACCGTGTGGGGCCGCGTCAGCGAGCAGGTCCGCAAGTTGGCGCTGCTGTACGCAATCAGCGAAAGCCACCGCGCGCCGCGCATCGGGTTGGAGGCAGTGGAGTGGGCCTCGCGTTTCGTGCTGCACCAGACGCGCCGCATGTTGTTCATGGCTTCCAGCCATGTTGCGGATAGCGAATTCGACGCCGACTGCCTGAAGGTAATCGGCAAGCTCCGTGCCTCGCCGAACCTGACGCTGAGCCACAGCAAACTCCTCAAGCGGATGAAACGCAAGAGCACGGAACTGGATGAAATCATGAAGACGCTGATTCTGCGTGGGGACGTGGAACCCGTCTCCGATCAGCGTACCGGCCCCGGGCCGAAGGCTGTCAGCTACCGGCTGCGGGTGAATGGTTCCGGTGAAGAGTGAAAAGTTGCCCCCAGTTGGACCGGTTGCCAGAGAACTATTCGGGAACTCTTCACCCCCGCGGGGTGAAAAGTTGGAGCGGCGAAAAGGGCAGGAAAATAAAGGAAAAACAACAACTCTCTCTAACTATTCTACTTTTCACTCCGGCCCCCTCGCGCCACCCTTTTCCTGCCCGTATGCGCGTGTATGCGAGGGGGGGTGAAAAGTGAAAAGTTGCGAAAAGGATGGTTTACGCATGGATGCACGGTGCTTCGATTGCCGGTTCTTCTGTCCCGGTGACTACAAGATGGTAGACGACCTGACGGAGCAGGATTGGGACGAAGGCCTCGAAGGTGAATGTCGCCGGAATCCGCCCTGCGTCGGGCGGTTTCGCGGGGAGGATGAACACCTCCAGTACGACTATGGGCAGTGGCCTCTCGTCCAAGCCGTCAACTGGTGCGGCGCATTTGAGCCGTGCCGCAGGGCGCTAAGTCTCAACGACGGACTCACGCGCACCCTGGGTCCAGATCGTGTTGTGGACAGCAAGGTTGCCGATGATCCGAATCCGTCGCCGCGACCTGCCGCGGATCAGCAGGACATCGCCACGACGGAGGAGACGTGAACCGCGCCATCTGTGCCCTTGATGGCATGGGTCCTACCAGGGCCAAGCGGCCGCCGAGGCCCGCGGAACCCACCACAAAACCCATTTGAGTTTATTTGTTGAAGCGCCGCATAGGTGGATGGGAGACACAAACGCATGGAAACACAAGTAAAAGACCTCCCGATCAACCGCGACCGCAAGTTGACCGCCCCTGCGGCGCTGGACCGCCTGCTGGACATGATGAAGCGGTGGTGGGAAGGCGAGAGCTTGGCCGATATTGCCCGCGCCTACGGCATCAGCCGCCAGCGGGTCGGGAGCATTCTGGCCAAGGTCGGCTGTACCGCCGCCCTTCGGCGCATGACAGACCAAGAGCGGCCCGATTCCAGCCGGCGTGGATGGCGGCACGGCATGGAAAAGGCGCGGAAGGCACTACTCCATCCCTTGGCCCACCGCCTCACCGTTCGCCAGCGGGCAGCCCTGGCTTGGCAAGCCCAGAGCCTGGCGCTGCCGGATATCGCCCGGCGGATGCGGGCTACCTCGCAGAATGTTCGTGGCCTTCAAGTGGCGGGGCATTGGCGGCTGGAGCGGCTGACCAAGCGGGAGATGCCGAACGACAGCATCGACATCGGGATGATCGAATGGGGCGAGGTCGCGCGATGGCCTGAAACGAACCCTGACCGGACCAACGCCTCCACAACGGAGGCGTTGGCGAAGTGATTGAGACGTCTCTAAGTGTTGAATTGGAACAGCCCGCGGTCAGTCTTCTTGAACCGGGCGGCGCTGCCCTTGTCCCGCGCCTCGCGGAGCATTCCGGCGTACAACGTGGCCCAAGGGGTCGCGCCTGCGGGGCTCCGCCACAGGCCCCGCTTCGCCAGCGCGGCGATCAGTTCCTGGGCGTGCATGGGCTTACCGGCCTTCTTCAAGACCGTCGCGGCGGCGTCAAGAGCGCTGACGCGCTTCGGCTTCGTCTCGCCGGCGGGCTTCTTCACCTTGGTCACCGTGGCGCTGGCTTTGGTCTTGGGCGTCGCCGCTTTGGTTTTGCCGACCGCCGCCTTGGCGGCGGTCTTCTTCGTCTTCGTTTTCTTCTTCGCGCTCATGGTTCGCCTCCTGCGGTACGTTTCTGCGGCGTCCACGCGACGTCGCGTTGTCAGCCCCATGAGGGCGAGTTCGGCGAACGGGATCAAGCGAATCTTGCCGGAATTCCGCAGAAAAATGTGGCCCCAGCGGCCTTGACTTGGAGGGACCCTTGAGGGAAGGGAGTGGTCAGTGACGGAAGGACGAAACATGCATGCGAACGCCAAGGTGCCCGCCGTGGCCTACCTGCGAAGGTCAACCGACCGGCAGGAACAAAGCATCGGCGACCAGCGGGCCGCCGTTCGTCGCTGGGCCGATGAGCACGGATATGAAATCGCCCGCGAATTCATCGATGATTCAATCAGCGGGACTTCGGCGGACGAGCGCCCGGCCTTTCAGAACATGATCGCCGACGCGCAGCGTGGCGAGTTCAAGGCGGTGATCGTCTGGAACTCGGACCGGTTCTCGCGTGGCGACATCACTGAAACGGAATACCACCGCTACCTTCTTCGCAAGGCCGGCGTGGTGGTGCTGTCGGTCACCGAGGACTTCTTGGGCCGCGACGGAATCGACGGCGATGTGCTGCGAACGGTCAGACAATTCCAGAATCGTCAATTCTCGGTTTCGTTGGCGCAGAATACGTTGCGCGGCCAGCTCAGCGCGGTGATGGCGAAATCGGACCCCGGCCGCGCTCCGCCTTTCGGCTACGACCGCGAGGTCGCTGCGCCAGACGGCTCGGTCATGTTCCGCATCCGCTTCTGTCCCGGCCGCGTGCGCGAGGTCTACGACAAGGACAGCAAGCTCCAGGCCTGCTACGCCAAGGGGCAATCGCTGAAGAAGCCGGGCAAACAGTGCCGGGCGCGGCTGGTGCTCTCCGACCCGCAGCGCGTGCAGGTCGTCAAGGACATCTTCCGCATGTGCCTGGACGGCGTGGGCTTCGCCTCCATCGCCGCCGACCTGAATGCCCGCGGCATTCCCGCGCCCTGTCAGGACCATTGGAACTTCACGACGGTCAAGGCGATTCTTGAGAACCCGACGTATTGCGGCTGCCTTGTATGGAACCGCCGGACCGAGGCGAAGTTCTTCAGGCTCCAGAACGGCCGGACCGAAGAGCGTCGGCGGCAGGCCAGCGAGGCCAAGGTGGTCAAGACGCCGAAGGCGGATTGGATCGTCATCCCAGATTCGGTGCCCGCGATCATTCCGAAAGAGGATTGGGAGAAAGTCCAGGTGCTTGTGGCCAAGCGCCGGCGGGCGGTCGGCGGAGCCGGGCATCGCAATCGCCGCTGGCTGCTGACAGGCGTGATGGTCTGTGGCGACTGCGGCCACAAGTTCTGGGGCGCGCCCTGCCACAAGGGCCGCATCGAAGGCAGGGCTGCGGTCGTCACCAATTACTACAAGTGCGCCGGCCGAGGCTCACATGGCAAGACCATCTGCGCGACGCCATCGACCCTTCGCGCCGAGCCGTTGGAATCCTGGGTGCTGGGCAAGCTCCAGAAGATCGTCCTGGCCGACGAGGAGGCGCTTGACGAGGCCATCGAGCTGTTCGTCGAGCAGGCGGCGCGGAGGGATCACGGCGCCACCGACGCCGACCGGATCGCCCGCGAAATCAAGGAGGTCGGCGATCTGGTGACGGCGCTGACCATGAACATTGACGTGGCGAACTTGTCGCTGCTCAACGATCGGCTGACGCAACTGCGGCTTCGCAAGGAATGCCTGGAACGCGAGCTGAACCTGGCCCGGCAGGAAAAGAGTCATCCCAATGTCGGTACGTTGCGGACGTGGGCGCGAAACCAACTGGCCGGCCTCCACGACGCGATGGCCGGCACGCGCAACGATCGGACGCGCGACGTGATGGGAACATACGTGGATCGGATCATCGTCTGGCCATCGCAACGCCGAGGCGAGTTGCGCTTGAACCCCGCCGCCGCGCCGCTCTGGAAACAGCACGACCGCCCCGAAGGACGGTCGCGTAATAACCCAATCGGGGCGACAGGACTCGAACCTGCGACCTTCTGCACCCCATGCAGACGCGCTAGCCAGACTGCGCCACGCCCCGGATTCTCCGCAACTATAGCCCGTGATCGGTCATGTAACAAGCTCGGGGGGCGAGGGACGCTGGATCGTTGCAGCGCGTCGCCGGCGGCGAGCGTCAATCCCGCTCGCTGACGCCTGCCCCCGCGAAGGCACGGAGCTTCGCGGCTCTGAATGACGCGCCGGTCGCGCCGATCGGATTCGCACGGGCTGGAACTCCGCGGCGCCGGGAGCCGTGCGATTGGCGACGGGCGGGATGCCCGTACCACCCGGAAACAGCCGGGGGACGCTGGGCCGCATCACTCATGCCCCGGGGCCACTCCCGGGGGAGCGACACGGCGTCACCGCCGAGGGCGGCTGTGCTAGATTTTCAGCCGGGGCCGGACTTGGCATCTATGGAACGCGGGCAAGCACGTGGCGGATGGATCCCGCTCGCTGACGCTTCGCGGCTCTGAATCGCACGGGCTGCAAGCCCGTGCCACGCGGACACAGCCGGGGGCGGCCAGGCTACAGGGCTATCGCGGCGCGACGGCGGCGCTGACCTGCGACAATGCATCCAGGGCGCGATCGACGTCGCACTCGGTGTTGAACGCGCCGAAGCTCAGGCGCGTCGCGCCGCCCGTCTGGTGCGTACCGAAGGTCGCGTGCGCCAGCGGGGCGCAGTGGATGCCGCCGCGGGTCAGCAGGCCGAACTCGCCCTCCAGCAGCGCGGCCAGCTCCGACGGCTCGTATCCGCCGACGCGAACGCTGAACACCGCCACGCGTTGCGACGGATCGCCCGGACCCAGCACCGTCACGTCGGGCATGTCACGCACACCGTCGAGGAATCGCACCGACAGCGCACGATCGTGCGCCGCCAGCGACTCCACGCCGCGATCCAGTATCCACTCGACCGCCGCCGCTAGACCCGCCAGCCCGATGGCGTTGTGACTGCCGCTCTCGTATCGGTCGGGCATGAACGACGGATGCGTCGCCTCCTCGCTGACCGAGCCGGTGCCGCCCTGCTTGAGCGGCCGGATGCGCGGCTCGATGCCGCGCCGCACGTACAGTCCGCCGGTGCCCAGCGGCCCGAGCAACCCCTTGTGCCCGGGAAACGCCAGCAGGTCGATGCTCATGCCGCGCACGTCGATGGGCAGATGGCCGGCGGTCTGCGCGGCGTCGACGAGAAAGAGTATGTCGCGCGAGCGGGCGGTGCGGCCGATGTCGGCAATCGGCGCAATCGCGCCCGAAACGTTGCCGGCGTGATGCAAAACGACCAGCCTCGTATTCGGCCGAATCGCGCCGATCACGTCATCGGCGCGAATCAGTCCGGTGTGCTGATCGGCCGGCACGAGCGTGTGCGACACGCCGGTCGCTTCCAGCGCTTTCAGCGGGCGCAGCACCGAGTTGTGGTCCATGCGGCTGGCGACGACATGATCGCCGGGCCGCACGGCGCCCTGAATCGCCAGGTTGAGCATGTCGGTGCAGTTGAGGCCAAAGACGATCTGCTCGGGCGCTTCGGCGTTGAACAGCCGCGCCAGCAGCCGGCGGCAACGCGAGACGATCTCGCCGGTTTCCAGGGCTTCGCGATAGGCGCCACGTCCGGCCGATGCGCCCAGCCGTTCGGCGTAATCGCGCATGGCGTCGAAGACGGCGGGGGGTTTGGGGAAGCTGGTGGCGGCGTTGTCGAGATACAGGCGGTCGCGCATGGGGTTGGTCCGTCGTAGTGGTTCAGCCGTCATTATAGGCGATCCGGGCGGCACTCCCGCCATCGAGCATCGAGGCCAACGGAACCGTTCTCGCGTGGAAAAACAAGCTGATTTGCGGTATGAACACGTGATGCCGACACGTAGCCGTAACACGCGCGGCGCTGCGCCGCCGCAGCTCGACGATCCGCGCCGCTGCCGCTGGGCGCGCGGCGATGCGCTGCTGGCGGACTATCACGATCGCGAATGGGGCCGGCCGATCGACGGCGACGCCGGGCATCTGGAGCGCATGGCGCTCGAAATATTTCAGTGCGGCCTGTCGTGGAAGATTGTCCTGGTGAAGCGGCCGGCGCTGCGCGAGGCGTTCGAGGGCTTCGACGTGGCGAGTCTCGCAAAGTGGGGCGATCCGCACATAGCGCGGGTCATGACGCATCCGGGGGTGATCCGCAATCGCCGCAAGATTCAGGCCGTGCTCGACAACGCGCGGGCCTTTGCCGCGCTGGCCGAGGAACACGGCGGCTACGTGCGCTGGTTCGAGCGCCTGGATGTCTCATCGCCCACCCGGCGGCGCGAGGTGTTTACGGAGTTCCGCGAGCGGTTCCGATTCATGGGGCCGGAAACGACCAAGTGCTATCTCTGGGGCACGGGCAAGATCGCGCCGCCGCACGAACGTCGCTGCTGGCTGTTTTGACCGACGCGCGCCGGATGCCTACGCTTTGAATGGGGCGGCGGAGGCAAGCAGAAGGTAATCGTGCCCATGCCGCACATCAGAATGCGATCCGTCCCGTCTGCATTGTGCATCGCGTTCGCCGCCGGCGCGGCGCGTGGACAGGACGCTCCACCGCCCGATGCGTCACGCGATCCGGCCGCCACCTATCTCAACGAACGCCTGGCCGCCTATGAAGAACTGGACCGCGCCCGGCAGCTCGTCGATCGCGGCGAATGGGACCAGGCGGCGCAGCGATTTCAGTCGATCGTCGACAACCACGGCGACACGCTCATGCGCCGCGGCGCCGCGCCAGCGTCGCGACCGAGGAGCGACGATCTGGAGGGGTTCGTCAATCTGCCGGAGCGCGTCTTCGCCGAATTGATCGAAGGACCTCCAAGGCTGCTGGCCGAATATCTCCGTCGCTACGAAGCGACCGCCCGCGACGCCATCCGCCGCGAATCGGCCGAACAAATCGGCGTGCCTGCATCCGCATGGCGCTATTTTCCCACCGCCGCCGCGGCCGATGCCATCGAAGCCGCGGCCGATCGACTGATGGAGGCCGGCCGCCTGGCGGCGGCCGCGCGGCTGTATCGGCGACTGGCATCGTCGCATCCGCTGCGGGCGGCGCGTGAGTGGAACTGGCAGGCCAAGCTGGCGTTGTGTGAGAGCTTGTGTGGGCGGCGAGATGCGCTCGACGCGCTGAAGGTCCGCCTGGCCGCGTCCGATCCCGCGCCGACGGTGACGTGGGGCGGCAAGCAGCAGCCCTTACAGGCGTTTCTCGAGCAATTCGTCAGCGCTGCGCCGACGCCGAAGCCGTCGGTGACGCTCGGCCGGCACCCCTTCGGCGGCGATTCCGACGGCCGCATTTCCCTCGCCGAAACGCCGGCAGCCCAGGCGACGCTGTGGCGATGCGCGTACGAGCGCCGCAAGCCCGGCACTTCCGCCGATACGTGGGACGACGATGATCAGCCGCTCGACGACGCGACGCGCCGCACTCTGCGGTCGGGACGGCAGCTTTCGTCGTTGCCGCTGGCGGCCGACGGACTGATCGTGCTGGCGAACGGCCGCGACGTGTGGGCGGTCGATCCGGAATCGCCGGAATCTGCCGTGTGGCGTTTTGCGCGGCCGGTCGAAGCCGACGTCGAACTGGCCGAAGATCGCTGGTTCATCCAGGACGAGGCGGTTCCGCTGAACACGGTGACGCTGGGCAATGGCGTCGTGTTCGCCGCCATCGAGCGCTCCGACGACGACGCCGACACGCACGCGCGCGGCGATCCGGACGCGGCGCGGCTGGTGTGCCTCGACCTGCGCACCGGTCGATGCATCTGGCGCAACACGCTGGACGAGCTGTCGAATCCGTTCGAGGAATGCCGGCTGGATGGCGCGCCGCTGGTGCTCGACGATCGCGTCGTCGCGGTGGTGCGGCGCCGCAAGCCCTTCGGCTTCGAGGCGTGCCTGCTGGCCTGCTTCGACGCCGCGACGGGCCGGTTGCTGTGGCGGACGCACCTGGGCGAAGCGGCGACCGGCGGCTACGGCTACCACAAGCCGACGCAGTCGTTTCCCACGGCGATCGACGGGCGCATCTTCATTCACACGAACATCGGCACGATGGCCGCGGTCGACGCCGAGGACGGCCGCGTGGCGTGGCTGTGGCGATATCCGACGGCGTACGGTCGGGCGGCGTCGGACTTCGCGGCCGGCCGGCCGGAGCGCGCCTGCCGCGCGTGGCACTACACGTCGGCGATGATCTGGGGCGATCGCGTCGTATTCGCGCCGCTGGACGCGAGCGAGGCGTTCGTGTTCGCGCAGGATGATGGTGCGCCGGCGGAGCGAGTAGCCTACGAGCGGCTACGCCAGCCGCAGTCGTTTCTCGGCGTCGCGGGCGACCGCTTGTATTGCGTCGGCACGCGCATCGTGTGCTTCGACCTGGCCGCGCGCGAGATCGCCTGGGAGCGTCCGTTGGCCGACGGCAGCCTGCTGGGGCGCGGCGCGCTGACCGCCGACGCGGCGCTGATTCCGACCGACGTCGGGCTGTTGCGCTATCCGCTTGACGGCGGCGCCCCCGTGACACATGCCTGGTCGCCGCGCGCCGCCGGAAACGTCGCCGCTGCGGCCGGGCGCATTCTCGTTGCATCGGGTCAGTCGGTCTTCGAACTGGGCGACAAGGAGGCCGCCTGGGCGCGGCTGTCGAGCCGCGCGGCGGATCGCCCAACCGATCCGCGTCCGCTGCTCTCGCTGGCGGAGCTGGCGTTCGAGACGTCGGATTACGAGCGCGGCCTGGCGTCGCTCGATCAGGCGATGGAGCGCGGCCGGGCCGCACACGGCGCCGTGGATGACGCGACGCGGGCGCGGGTGTATGGCCTGTGCCTGCGTTATGCGCAGCGTCTGCATCGCACGGCCCAGAGCGCGCGGGCCGCGCCGGACGAAGAACTCGACTGGGCACACGGCATGTTGGACCGCGCCGGCATGTGCGCGCCCGATGAAGACGCCCACGTGAGTTTCAGACTATTGCGCTCCGAATTGTTCCTGGCCGCCGGCCGACCCGCCGACGCCGTGGATGCCTATCAGCAGATCCTCACCGATCCCGCGCTGGCGCGACGCACGCTGACGACCGAGCGCAGCGGCGAAATCACCGCCGGCGGCTTCGCGCGCGACCGCATCGCGCGGCTGATCTTTGAGCACGGCCGCGCGGTGTACGCCAACGTCGAACAAAAGGCCGAGGAACGCCTGCGCATCGCCTGGGCCGAGCGCAACGCCGACGGGCTGCTGTCCGTCGCCGAGCGATATCCCAACAGCGCCGCCGCGCCGCAGGCGCTGACGCGCGTCTTCACGACCCGCGGCCCGGGCCGCGCCGAACCTTCCCTGGTCCGGCGCGACCTGGCCGGACTCAGGCCTCGGGCTGTGGTACGATGCGGATGTAGGGCCGCGGCGCTTCCCAGCCGTTCGGGTAGATCTTCTTCGCCTCGTCGTCGGACACCGAGCCGGCGATGATGACCTTCTCGCCCTGCTTCCAGTTGACGGGCGTGGACACCCGGTGCCTTGCCGTGAGCTGCAGCGAGTCGATCACCCGCAGCACCTCGTCGAAGTTGCGCCCCGTGGTCATCGGGTAGACCAGGATCGTCTTGATCTTCCGGTCGGGGCCGATGATGAACACGTTGCGCACCGTCTGGTTGTCGGCCGGCGTGCGCACGAGCGGGTCGCCGGACACGCTGGCGGGGAGCATCCCGTACAGCTTGGAGACCTTGAAGTCGTCGTCGCCGATCATCGGGTAGTTCGGCGCCGTCCCCTGGGTGTCGCGAATATCGTCCGCCCACTTGGCGTGCCGGTCGATGGGATCCACCGAGAGCCCGATGATCTTCACGCCCCGCTTGTCGAACTCCGGCTTGATCCGCGCCATGTACCCGAGCTCGGTCGTGCAGACCGGGGTGAAGTCCTTGGGATGCGAGAAGAGAACGCACCACGAGTCCCCGATCCATTCGTGGAAGCGGATCGTGCCTTCGGTGGTCTTCGCCTCGAAGTCAGGGGCGATGTCGCCCAGAGCCAGCGTCATGGCCTTCCTCCAGTGGCTGAGGGGTGGACCAACGAAGCTCACCGGCCGGCGCCCGCGGGTCAAGTCGCCCCCGCCGTCACAGTCCCCGCGTACCTTTCCGCCGGGATGCCCTTCACGCCAACGCCCTCACAGCGCGCCGCCATCGAGGCAGACCTCGGTCCGGCGCTCGTGCTCGCCGGTCCGGGGGCCGGGAAGACGTTCTGCCTCATCGAACGGATCCGGCACCTGATCGAAGTGAAGCGCATGGATCCCGAACGGATCCACGCCTTCACCTTCACCAACAAGGCGGCCGAGGAGATCGGGTCGCGCCTCGATGACCTCGGCGAGAAGGCGCATCTCGTCAGGCGGGGGACGATCCATGCCTTCTGCGCCGATCTGCTGCGCCAGCACGGGCATCACGAAGGGCTCGAGCGGGGCTTCGGAATCGCCGACGAGCACTACCAGCAGTCGGTCCTCTCGCGGCTTGGCCAGCCGGCGCGATTCCACGCCGCCATCCTCAAGTCGTTCACGCTCCACCGGCTCCGGGGATTCGAGCTGAGCGAGCGCGATGCCCGAACGTACGCCGAGTACGTGCAGCGGCTTGCGCGCAGGAACATGGCCGACTTCGACATGCTGGTGGTGAAGGCGGCCCACCTGCTGGAGTCCGTGCCCGAGGTCGCGCGTGAGGTACGCTCGCGCTGGGACTGCATCCTCGTGGACGAGTTCCAGGATCTGAATCCCCGCCAGTACGAGGTGGTACGGGCGCTGGCCCGGGAGCACCGCAACGTCTTCGCCGTCGGGGACGACGAACAGTCCATCTTCTCGTGGACCGGCGCCGACCTGACGCTCTTCGCCGCGCTGCAGAACGACTTCGGCATCGTGAGGGCCATCACGCTGCGCGACAACCACCGGTGTCCGAGTCAGATCTTCGATCGGGCGCGGGCGCTGGTGCGGCGGAATCCGGCGGGTCTGTGGACGAAGGAGGAGATCGTCGCCACGCACGAGACGCCGCATCCGGTCCGCGCCCTCAACTTCGGCGACGACCTGCACGAGGCGGACTGGCTCCTCGAGGATCTGCGCGCGGACCGGGAACGGCATGGCCTGCGCTGGGGCGATTACGCCGTGCTCTACCGCCGGCACGAGATCGGCGATGCGCTGGAGGCAACGCTGATCGGTGCCGGCGTCCCCTGCCGGCTGGCCCAGGGCCGCGCGGTGGCCGACGATCCGGTCATCGCCTACGCGGTGGCCGCGCTCAAGGTCATTGCCGACCCCGCCGACGACGCGCACCAGGAGGCGTTTCTGCGGGTCGTCCTGCCGCCCAGCCTGCTCGACCTGCTGCGAACGAAAGTGGAGGCGGGCGTCGACGGGCTCCGCGCGCAGATGGAGGCGCATGCCCGATCACTGCCGCGGCGCGCGCCCGGCGCGTCGAAGCTGTGGCGCGCGCTGTTCGCCCTGAGGAACCTGGAGTCGCTCGGACGGAAGCACGACGACCTCACCGCCCTGGTGGAGGAACTGCTGTCGCAGCGCGTGGGGGTGTATCGGACGATGCTGGAGGAGCGGCACGAGGACCTGTCCGATCCGGCGAACCATCCGGAGGTCGTGCAGCTCGCCGACCGGCTCGGCGCCGCCCTCGACGCGGGGCGGATGGTCTGGGTGGAGCCGATGGCGGGGCTCGAGATCCCGCTGCGGGCCATGCTGCACGGCATCGGGTTCACGCGATTCGGGGTCGGCCCCTCGCCGCCTGACGACGCCGAGCCGGTGCGCGCCGGTGATGTCCCGACCCTGGGGATCGCGCTCGGCCTGTTCAAGGTGCTGCAGCTCGTGGCGACCCGGCGCGAGGCGCCCTTCGGCGACTTCGTGGCCGTGGACATCGAAACCACGGGCCGCGACGTGGAGCGGGCCGAGGTCGTGGACCTGGCGGCGGTGCGCGTGCGGAACGGCCAGGTGGTGGACGAGTGGTCCTCGCTGGTGAAGCCGCGCGTGCCGATCCACGCCGCGGCGGCGGCAGTCACCGGGATCACGGAGGCGATGGTTGCCGGCAAGCCGCACTTCGAGGACGTGTGGCCGGGCTTTCGAGACTTCTGTGGCGACGACGTCGTGGTGGCCCACAACGGGTACCGGTTCGACTTCCCCATCCTCGAGCGGATGAGCGCCCCGCTCGGTGGATACCGGTTCACGACGTACGACACGCTGGTGCTGGCCCGCGAGCTGCATCCCGGGAGCCGCAAGCTCCACGATCTGGCGGTCCGGTTCGGCGTGGACACCGGGCACGAGCACCGCGCGCTCGACGATTCGCGGGCACTGGCCCGCGTCTTCCTGCGCCTGGATGCCGAACGCGTGACGCGGTCGCGCAAGACCGCGCTGGCGAACCTGCTGGACCAGCTCGGGATCGCCCTCGCGCTCTGGTCGGCGCCTGACGAGAGCGCGGAGGCGAAGATGCTGCGGCAGGCGGCCGCGATCTACGCGCTCGGCCGGTACAGCGACGCCCTGGAGCACTACCGGGCGCAGCGGGAGCTGGCCGGCGACCCCGCGATTCCCACCGCGGACGACCTCATCGAGCGGCTGGGCGGGAAGGGACTGATGGAGCGGTTGCGCGCCGAGAAGACGGCCGATGAGCGGTATCCACAGGCGATGGCCCGGTTGCGCCGGCTTCTGCAGCGGTGCGAGGCGCCGACGCTCGACGGCCAGGTCCGTGAGTTCCTCGAGCTGGTGGCGCTCTCGAAGCATGATGGGAGCACGGTGCACCAGGATCGGGTGAGCCTGCTGACGCTGCACTCCACGAAGGGGCTGGAGTTCTCGCGCGTGTACATCGTGGGCGTGGAGGACGCCGAGATCCCCGGCGGGACGCAGCACAAGCCGGCGATGAAGGCCGAGATCGAGGAGGGGCGCCGGCTGCTCTACGTCGGGATGACGCGCGCGAAGGACCGCCTGGTGATGACGCGCGCCGCGAAGCGGAACGACCTGCCCACGGGCGGGACGCAGTTCCTGAGCGAGATGGGGCTCACGCCGGAGCCGGTGACCTCCCGCCGGGCGTGACTGCCGCGATTCCGGGAGGCGTTCGGGCCAACGTGGACCGAGCCTGATGGGATCAGGGACAGGAAGTCTGCTCCATGATCCCGAGGATCGGATACAGTGACACGAAATCTTCGGTGCGCGAACGGGCACGAGCCGCGGGACGTGTCCGCAGCCCGGCCAGGGCCGCTACGGCGCGGCGAATCGGAAAGCGGGCCGGACGACCGCGCCGGCCAGCGGTATCCGGCCAGTGAGGCGACGTCAGCGACGCTGTATCCGGAAGATCGCCACCGTCTGAACGTCCAGGCTGTCGCGCTGCACGACGACGACCCGGTCACCGCGGACATCCTCGAGACGGGTGAGCGCCGGCAGCCTCAGCGTGGCGACGGGGGCCCCGTCGGCTTCGAGAATCGTCCAGCGATCGCCGGGCGTCTGGAGCGCCGTGCCGAGGCGGACCGGCTCGAACCGCTCCGCCCAGAGACGCCCGTCGGCGCCTGCGAACACCCGGCCGATGGCCGGCCGCTCGTCAGGCAGGATCTCGGGCGCGAACGACTGGTTGAGCGCCGTCCGTGGCCCGGGAGGCACGTTCTGCTGCACCAGGAGCCGGTCCAGTTCCGCCTTGAGGCGGGCGATCTCCCCGGGCTCCAGCGGCTCCGACTGCGCCGGCCATCGAATGATGCCAGCCGGCCGGAACGCCGTGTCGAGGGACGTGATCTCGAAGACCGACCCCGATCCGAAATGGACGCGATCCCGCGAAACGGCAACGAAGGGCCGGTTCGCGAACGGAAGCCGCACGTCTCCATTCTCGACGAGGCCCGAATACGGACCGTCGAAGCGCGCCGACTCGATGAGCGTTCTGCCGCTCGTGTCCCGCAGGGCAAGCTGCGCCCGCGTGGGCCAGCGGCGAACGCCCGATCCGGCGGGCACGGAATCCAGCGGTACAAGAGACAGCTGGAACACGACGACGGCGCCGCGCCACAGCCACGCGTCCGCCGGCCACGAATCGAACGAACCGTCGCCGGCGAGGTTCATGCTCCGAACGAGTCCCGTGTCCGGATGCCAGACCGACAGTCGCCGCTGCCGCGGGTCGAACGTGGTCAGCGTGTCGCCCGGCCATACCGCGAGGCCGTCGAGTCTGCGGAACTCCCCGGGTCCATCGCCTCGCCGTCCCAGCGTCCGGACCAGCCGGCCACCGGCGTCAAAGACCAGCAGGCGCTGCGAGCCCGCATCGGCCACGACCAGTCCGCCGTTCGACAGCCACCGGACCGGACCGACCTGCGCGAACGCCGTCGAGTCGCCGGTCTCGGCGCCGTTCAGGACCAGCTCGGCTGTCGGCGCCAGCGTCCAGATCCGAAGCGAGGACGGCGGCAGGCCGATGGTCGCGATCCGCACTCCTGCCGAGTCGACGACCCTGACTGATGCGCCACCCGTCGTGTCGCTCGTGCAGCCGCCCGGCACGGCGAGGATCGCCGCGATGGCGATGGTCCTGAGGCTGATCCAGTCCTCGCGCCACGCCCTCGGTGGCGATGACGGACACCGATCCCGGACTCCCCCCGTGCCCGCCGTGCCCCGCGTGCCCCCCGCGCTCAATGGTCCGCCAGGAGCCGGAGGAACGCATCGACGGCTGGCGGGCCCGAGCCGACGCCCTCATCGTGCTTGAAGTAGACATACGCCTCCGACCACGCCTGCTCCCGGATGCGCGCCGCCCAGTCGCCTAACGCCCTGGCGTCATAGTCGAACCGGTGCAGACGGACGTACCCCCAGGACGCGCTCGCAACGGGCGGGGTGGCGAAGTCCTCCTGGTCGATGATCGTGAGCGCCACGTCCTTCGCCCGCAGCGCCTCGACCACGTCCTCCTCGAACCAGCTGGAGTGGCGGAACTCCACGGTGAACTTCCGGCCGTCCGGGAGCAGTTCGAGGAAGGCCTTCAACCGGTCGAGGTCCTTCTTCAGGTTCGGCGGCAGCTGGAAGAGCACCGGCCCGAGCTTCGCCCCCAGCGCCGCGGTGTTCTTCAGCAGGTAGCCGACCAGGTCGGCGGACTCGGGCTTGAGCCGCGCGTGGTGGGTGATTCGCTGGCTCGCCTTGAGCGCGAAGGTGAACCCGTCCGGCACCTGCGACGCCCACTCGAGGATCACGTTCTCGCGCGGCATCCGGTAGAACGTGTTGTTGATCTCCACCGTCGGGTACCGCGTGGCGTAGAAGCCGAGCATCCCGTCGGGCTTGATGTCCTCGGGATAGAACGACCCCTTCCATTCCTTGAACGCGTAGCCGCTGGTGCCGGCCCGGATCCTCACGAGGCCTTCCGTTCGGCTCCTTCCTCCGCGCCGCGCGCCAGGCTGGCCTTGAGGGCTTCCATGAGGTCGATGATCTTGCCGCCCCCGTCCTGCGCCGGCTCGGTCGTGATCTCGTGGCCGTCCACCTTGCCTTGGATGGCCTCGAGAACGCGGTCGCGCACCGTGTCCTTGTACTTGGCGGGCTCGAACGTGTCGGTCGCACCCTGCTCGATGAGCTGCTTGGCCAGCTTGAGCTCGGTGTCCTTGACGTCGCCTTCGGGGATCGGCACCTCGGCGGGCGGCTTCATCTCGTCGGCGTAGTGGAGCTGCTCCATCACGATCACGCCGTCGCGCGGCCGCAGGAGGACCAGGTACTGCTGCCCGCGTGAGGCGAACTGCCCGAGCGCGGCGCGCCCGGTCTCCTGGAGCGCCTTGGCGAGAAGGCGATAGGCCCGGTCGCCGCCCTTGTCGGGGCCGAGGTAGTACACCTTCTCCAGGTACTCCCGGTCCACCTCGGCCAGGGGGACGAACTCGGCGATGTCGATCGTGCCGGTCGCCTTCTCCTCGAGCGCCTTCAGTTCGTCAGGCGTGAAGGTGACGTACTGGTCCTTGGCGAACTCGTACCCCTTCACCATGTCCTCGCGGGGGACGATCTCGTTGTTGTCCTTCGGGCAGACGTACTGCTGTTTGACGCGCGTGCCGCACTTCCTGTGCAGCATGTTGAACGAGATCTGCGCGCGGGACTCGGCGGACGAGTAGATGTGCACCGGGACCGAGACGAGCCCGAAGGAGATGGTGGCGGTGCCGGTTGAGCGGGCGGGCATGGGTGGTGAGCGATGAGCGATGAGATGAGCGATGAGTCGTCGGACGGACGTGTCGCTGGGTGCGTATTCGTCTGAGCCTCACTCCGAAGGGCGGGCCGGCGCAAGGGGGTGAGAGCGCTTCGCCGTCGGCTGGTGCCGGCCCCGGCGGGTCGTGGCTCGTGCGCGAACCCGATCCTTACCAGCCGGGCGACGCTTCCGGAGGCGCCGTCCTGACCTGAAACACCCGCCATCCACCCTTCTGCACGCGCCGTGCGACGGCGTCTGCGGCGGCCCGGCCGTCGAGCACGATTCCCGCCACCGAAGCATGGCCTCCGATGGACACGCCGGTGTCCGGTGGCGAGACCGTCAGCAGCATGGTCCGAAAGCGGCTCTCGCTCCCGTCCGGGTTGGTGACGGAGCGGGAAAGCCGGGATGTCCCGAGCATCTCGGCCCCTGTGGTCGTCACCACCCTGGTGGCCAGTTCCCGATCTGCCGGGATGCCGCACACAAAGAAGGCGCCGTCCGTGTTCGCTCTGGTGGCGACGGTCGTTTCGACGGCTCCGCCTGGCGATCCGTCCGTCCAGCTGAGGCGAACGTCGGCGCTGGGGACCGGCGCGCTGTCGGGCGTCATGACGACGCCCATGACGAAGAAGCGGGGTTCACCTTCGTGCACGCCGCACCCCGGCACGACCTCCCGCCAGGGCAGCCGGACCTCGAGCGGCGCCGTCGTGGCCGCGCGGATCTCGACGCGGCGAGTGGCGACGCGCATGACCATCTGCTGCAGGCTGCTGTCCGGAAGCACGAACGTCGTGGAGTCCGCGATGCGAACCCTGATGGCCGTCGTGTCCACGATGCGGAGCTGGTGCGGCCCCGGCAACAGCTCGTGGAACACGAAATGGCCCGCGCTGTCCGTCACCGCCCGCTGGTCCGTCGAGTCGAACGTGACGACGGCCCCGACGACCGGTGTTCCCGTGCGCATCGTCAGGACCACGCCGCCCTGCGTCGCGAGCGGCGCCGACCAGGTCGTGCCGTCCGCGAGCCGTCCGGACACGATCAGGCCGCCCGTTTCGTAGATCTCATGAATCGTCGAGACCTCCCGCTCGCGCACCGCGCGTCCGCGCAGCATGGTGCCCGCGGGGAGGTACGCCAGCCGCGGCGAGCGGACGAGCCACGACGTGATCGTGGGCACGCCGTTCGACAGCGTCGCGAACTCCAGGCGGCCGCCGCCCCGCATGTCGATCACCGACTGGTCCACGCCCCGGTACTCGAACTCCAGCGTCTTCAGCGACAGCGGCTCCCGCGAAAGCCAGAGCACGCCCGCGATATCACTGACCGCGCGATCCCGCGGCGGCGCAAAGGCCACGCCGATCTGGCCGGGCCGCCCGCGCGCGTCCGACCGGATGGACAGGCAGTGCGTGGCCGCGAAGGAGGAGTCCAGGAGCACCATCGCGTCCGGTCCGTAGTAGGTGCTCACGTCGCCGCGTTGCACCACATAGCCGGAGTCCACGAACGCGGCCGGCGGCCGGTCGGCGCGAATGGGGGCGATGTTGCCGGTCACCACTCGCCGGGACGACTGATGCGCGATCCGCCGACCGCCCGGCTCCATCAGCCGGTTGTACAGGAGCTGCGTAACGGTCCCGCTGGTGGACGCCTCGGTGTTCGCGACCACCATGGCCAGGAACGCGTCGGTGGCCGCGGACCAGAGCGCCAGCGCCTCGCGCTGATCGGCGCGCCGGGGACAGACCGGGTTCGCGCGCACGGCGATCCGATCCATGATCCGGCCCAGGAGCGTCATGGAGATCGTCACCGGCGACGGGGCGAGCCTGGCCAGCGGCGCCTCGAACGGCGCGAAGCCGATCCGGATCACACGCAGCGTGATGCCTGACGAGACCGGGAGCCGGAAGGCGCCGCCGGTCGATGTGAGGCCTCGGGCGACCGTGGCGCGCGTGGCGTCGAGGACCATGACGACGGCGCCGGGGATCGGGGCTCCCGTCGTCGCGTCCCGAACGAACCCGCTGACGTCCTGGGCGCCGGCCGGCCGCCCCACGAACGGGCCGACGAGACAGAACAGCGCGAGCAGCTTCAGGGCGGTTCGACGCATGCGCCACGTCCTTCCGACCGTCAGGGCCGCAGGACCGACGCCAGCTCGACGACGAGCGGCTCGGTGGCGCCCGGCCCGATCCATGAGACCCGCTCGGTCTCCACGCGCGGAAAGGGCGCCTCCGGCGACCAGACTTCCACCAGGCAGCCCTCCGGATCAACCACCCAGTACTCGTCGGCGCCGACGTCCTGGAACAGGCGGCGCTTGGTGAATCGATCCTGTCTCGCGGTCGATGGACTCAGGATCTCGATCGCGAGCAGCAGGCGACCGACGGCACTCCATTGGGTGAACGACGCGTCCTCGGGCCTGAGCACGAAGATGTCCGGCTGCACCAGGACGTCGTCGCGGCCGAAGGAGAGATCCGCCGGTGAGTACAGCACCAGGGGCCCGGGATTCGCTGCGAGGTAGTTGAAGATCGCAGCGAAGAGGCGCCCGCCAACAATCTGGTGCCGTGGCCGGGGTGACGGGCTCACCAGCAGTTCCCCGTAGACGGTCTCGTACCGGTTCCCGTCGTCGGGGAGGTTCCGGACCATCTCCGCGGTGTAGAACTGGCGCGCGTGCATGTGCATACGTTGGCCTCGGCGAGTACGCGTGAGCAAGGGAGCATCCCGCAACGTGCACCAGCCGCCGCCGAGTTCCTTCATCCTGGCAACGCACCCCCGGTCACCGGAACGCAACCGCCGTCCTCGCGGTAACCCGTCCGTCCTCGCACTTTGCAGCATGAGCGCGGATGACGCTACCTCGCCGCCAACCCCCCCCGCACCGGACTCGCTGAGCACCTACCGCGCCAAGCGGTCGGCCGACACGTCCCCGGAGCCGGTCGGTCACGTCTCTCCCGTGCCCGGGCGCCTGTTCGTCGTGCACAAGCACGCGGCCACCCGGCTGCACTGGGACCTGCGGATCGAGATGGACGGCGTGCTGCGCTCGTGGGCCGTCCCCAGAGGCCCTTCGTATGACCCCGCCGACAAGCGCCTGGCGGTCCGCGTGGAGGACCATCCGCTGGAATACGGCGACTTCGAAGGGGTCATCCCCGAGGGGAACTACGGCGCCGGCGGCATCATCGTCTGGGATCGCGGCGAGTGGGTGCCGCTGGAAGACTGGCGCGCCGGTCTCGAGAAGGGGAAGCTCCTCTTCGAGCTCAAGGGGTACAAGCTCCACGGCCGCTGGACGCTCGTGAAGATCAGGAAGGCCGAGAAGGAGTGGCTTCTCATCAAGGAGCGCGACGCCCATGTGCGCGTCCCCGGCGACGTCTTCCCCCAGGAGTCGGTGCTCTCCGGCCTCACGGTGGATGAGGTCCGCTCCGGCGAGCGGCGCAGTTCACAGGTCCGCCAGGCGCTGGAGGCGGCGGGTGCCGCGCGGGCGCACCTGGAGATCGCGACCACCGGGCTGATGCTGGCCGAGTCGCGCGATGCGGCATTCACGAGGGACGACTGGATCTTCGAGCTCAAGCTCGACGGCTACCGCCTGCTGGCCGCGAAACGCGCCGGGGACGCGACGCTCATGACGCGGAACGGGAACGACTACTCCGAGGTCTTCCCGGAAGTCGCACGCGCCATCAGGGCGATCCCGCTCGAGGAGTTCATCATCGACGGCGAGGTCGTGGTCCTCGACGACCAGGGGAAGCCGAGCTTCTCGCGCCTCCAGCAGCGCGGCGCACTGCATAACGCGCACGAGATCCGTCGCATGGCGGTGGAGCTCCCGTCCACCTTCTACGCGTTCGATCTGCTGGCGGCGGAAGGTTTCGATGCCCGGGCGCTTCCACTCCTCACGCGCAAGGAGATCCTCAGGCTGGCGGTCCCGTCGGTGGGCGCCGTGCGGTACCTGGACCACATCGAGGCCCAGGGCGAGGAGTTCCTGCGGCGGGTGACGGCGCTGGGGCTTGAGGGGATCATCGCCAAGAAGGCGGATTCCGCGTACCGGGCCGGCCGCACCCCGGCCTGGCTCAAGATCAAGGCCGAACGGACGGCCGACTTCGCCATCGTGGGGTTCACCGAACCGAAGGGGAGCCGCGTGGGCTTCGGCGCCCTGCAACTGGCCGACCTGGTGGGCGGCCGGCTCTGCTACGCCGGGCGCGCCGGCACCGGCTTCACCGAGCAGATGCTGGAAGAATGGCACGAACGGTTGCTGGCGGATGTCAGGGCCGAGCCGCCGTGCTTTGGACCCGTCACGGCGCCTGACGCGGAACCGCTGCCGTCGGAGCGGATTCCCGAGGCGCAGACGACCACCTGGGTGCAGCCCAAGTACGTCTGCGAGGTGCGGTACACGGAGTGGACCCCGGACGGGTTGCTGCGACATCCGGCGTTCCTGCGGATGCGGGACGACAAGCGGGTGGACGAAGTCGAACGGCAGTGGGCGAGCGCCGAGCGCCAGGCGTCGAGCGCCGACGATGCCGTGCCGGGTCACGAGTCACGAGTCACGAGCCCCGAGCCCGCCGCGTCCCCGCCCCATTCCGCATTCCCCGTTCCCGATGCCCGTCGTGAGGTCCAGCTCTCGAACCTCACCAAGGTCTTCTGGAAGGAAGAACGCTACACCAAGGGAGACCTGATCGAGTACTACCGGTCGATCGCCCCCTGGCTCCTGCCATACCTGCGGAACCGGCCGCTGGTGCTGACGCGATTCCCGGACGGGATCGACGGAAAATCGTTCTACCAGAAGGACGCGCCCGAGTTCGCGCCGGACTGGATTCGCACCGTGCCGATCTGGAGCAACGACACGCAGCGGGACATCCGGTACTTCGTCTGCGACGACGTCGATGCGCTCGTCTACATCGCCAACCTGGGGACCATCCCGCTGCATGTCTGGCAGAGCCGCATCGGGTCGCTGGAACTGCCGGACTGGTGCGTGATCGATCTCGACCCGAAGGACGCGACCTTCGCCGACGTCATCCGCTGCGCCCGGGTCCTCCACCGCCTCTGCGAGGAGATCGGCCTGCCCAACTACGTGAAGACCACGGGAAAGACGGGGCTCCACATCATGATCCCCCTGGGACGCCAGTGCACGTACGAACAGTCGCGCCAGATCGGGGAGCTGCTCGCCCGGCTCGTCATCCGTGAACTGGGCGCAGTCGCCACCATCATGCGGACGATCAACAAGCGGGGCGAGAAGGTCTACATCGACTATCTCCAGAACCGGCACGGCCAGTTGATCGTGGCGCCGTTCAGCGTCCGGCCGCTTCCGGGGGCGACGGTCTCGATGCCGCTGACCTGGGAGGAGGTCGACGATGGACTGGACCCGAGGCACTTCACGATCCGGAACGCAGTGGACCGGATGGAACGCCTGGGAACCGATCCGGTCGCTCCGGTATTGGAAGCAAGGCCGGACCTGGGGAGCACGCTCGCGCGGCTCTCCGCGATGTTCGCCCGGGACCCATGAGCGCTTTCGGTGACCCTCGAATCCCATGCTGCCAATGCGACGCTTCCTGTTTGCGCTGCCGGCCTTGACCGTGCTTGCGGCCGCCGTTGCGACGACCGATGCCCAGGGCGTGCCCTTCAGCCAGCACGGTTCAGTGGCTCAGCGCGTGAGCCACACGCTGATCGAGATCGGCTACAACCGCCCGGTTGCGCGGGGCCGCGTCCTCTTCGGGGCGCTCGTGAAGTGGGACTCCGTTTGGCATCCCGGCGCCGATTCCGCGACGGTCATCCGCTTCGACAAGGATGTCCAGGTGGCGGGCCGGCGGCTCCCGCGAGGCGAGTACTCGCTCTGGGTGATCCCCCGGCAGCGCGCTCCGTGGACGCTGATCTTCAATGCCCAGGCGCGGGTATTCCACTCGCCGTACCCGGGGCCAGCCTCGGACGTGCTCCGGGTCGACATCCCGCCGGAGGCCGGCGCTCACATGGAAACGATGGCCTGGTACTTCCCGGTCGTCGGCCGCGATTCCACGGTGCTCCGGCTGCATTGGGGTGAGACCATCCTCCCCGTTCACATCCGGGTCTCCCGCGAGCCGTAGCGTCGCGGCAGGGCACGGTGGACTGAGACCGTCTCCGCGTCAGGCCGGCGTTCGGCTCAGCCGCCGGGCCGACGCTCCACGTCAGCCAGCCGCGACAGTCGCCGGCGAGCGTCCTCGACCTTGGGTTGAAGCCGGGGATCCGCCCGGTCCCAGAGTGACAGGAACTCGCGGTACCTGAGGGCGGCCTGCTCGGCGTTCCCCCGGGCCTCGTACAGCTCGCCCAGGCGTTTGAGAATGAGCGGCCGACTCCCCGCGTCGAACCCCTGGCGTCCGAAGAACGGCGTGTTCAGGTACTTCTCGAAGTAGAAGATGGCGGAGTCGGTCTGTCCCGCGCGCCAGTGGATGGTGGCGATGTCGTCCAGCACGCACACCTCGCAGTTCCCGTTCGGGCCGTCGTAGGTGGTGTCTGCGCTCCACACGTTGCGCAGGGCCTCGGCGTACTTCCCTTCGGCCAGGTCGATCGCCCCCTGGATCGCGCGGCGGTCTGCGGCGCGCACCCGCCGTGTGATGCTGTCCGTCATCTCATTGTCCCAGCGCGCCAGCATGGCGCGGGCCTTCGCAGGCTGGCCGGCATTGGCGTAGAACGCGGTCAACCCGAGGTACGGTCGCTGCTCGAACGGCATCGCGCGGAAGTTCGTGCGCGCCACGACCCGGTCCATGCGCGCCACCGCACTCGCGGTGTCGTCAAGGAACCCGAGTTCGAGCTGCGAGAGCTGCATCGAATCGTTGAACGCATTGGGCGGCTGGCCCAGCCCCTGCGCCAACTGCTGCGCCTGCGTGCCGTATCGCCGCATGTCCTGCAGGCGGCCGCGGTACAGCGCGTAGTTGGCGAGCCCGCCAGCTCCGTTCACCTTCACGATCGGGTTCGGGTCCGCCAGCATCTGCTTCAGGTACAGTTCCACGGAGTCCAGTTTGCCGCGCGCATAGAGGAAGTTGAGCGGCACCGTCTTCGTGAAGGTCGTGCCGGGAAAGCGCTCGGCGTACGCCGCCACCAGCCGCTCCGCCGCTTCGATCTTGCCCTGATTGAACAGGACGGGAACGAGATTGGTGTACTGCTGGGAACTGGCCCTTCCGGCGTCGATCTGCGCCTGGTACAACGACTCGGCGCGGGCGTACTCCCGGCGACCATTGAGGATATTGGCGAGGTTGTTCGCCGCCCCGGTCTCGGTCGGATCGAGCGCCAGCAGGGCCTCGTAGGCGCGGATTGCGCGCTGCCGGTCACGCCCCGGACCCAGTTGGAAGTAGGTGCCCTCGGCCAGGAGGCGCTCCCGTTCGGTCAGCCGGTCGCGTAACAGGTACGCGCGCTCCAGGGCGCTGTCGATCTGCGGCCGCGGGAGCCCGGCGTTGTTCAGTGCCACGCCGAGCTTCCGCCAGGCCATGGCGAACGCCGTGTCGAGCCGAACCGCCTCGCGCAACCGCCCGGCGGCGGCGATCGGATTCCCACCCATGTCGATCGACCGTGCAGCCTCGGCGTACACGCGCAAGGCCTCCAGTGACGGCGTCGTGACCTGCTCCAGTGGCGGGCTCTCGCGCACGTCCTTCAGCGACTCGCCGATCTTCTCGCGGAGCTTTCGCGTGACCTTGTCGATCTTGGCGAGCAGATCCGGCGCGCCGCCGGCCGTTTCCTGGTACAGGACCAGGTCGCGGAGCGAGTCCGCGGTCACCAGCCGGATCGTCAGCGCGTACGCGTCTCCAACCGTGCGGACGGTTCCGTCCACGATGACCTTGACGCCCTCGCGCAGGGCGATCTCCTGCGCCAGTTCCAGCGTCAGCGGGGTCGCGCGCGGCCGCTGCATGCGGTCGAGCGCGGCGGCGATGGCGACCGGCGGCATCACTGACACCACGCGCGACTGACCCAGGTGTGTCCGAACGGCCTCGGTGACGAGCAGGGCGAGCGATGAATCGGCCGACGGAAAGGCGGTGACGATCAGCTGCCCCCGGTCCTCGATCCGCCCCGCCGCCAGCAGCGACCCGGCCGGGCCGATCCCGAGCATCCTGAGCACCATGTACCCCGCGACCAGGAGCACGAACGCCCCGAGGGCCGCGGCGCCGCCGAACCAGGCCCGCTGCCAGCTCAGCCGCGGCGCCGCCCTGAGGGCGAG